>CAYMVK010000007.1:0-17248 GCA_964394105.1 Candidatus Woesearchaeota archaeon
CCCCTATATTCTTCAAGAACAAAAATATCTGTAACTTCAATTATTTTCTCATAAACTAGAGTCTTAGGAGAATATATTCTTATACTAACAAAACCAATTGGTTTATCTTCTATTGCCAAAAATATATGAAAATTTTTCGATTTTAACCATTTATTCAGCAATTTTCTTATTTCATCTTTGCTAAGAAGCTTTACACTCCCATCTAATGAACACTCATGCTTATTAAGTTCATAATACATGTCTACAATATCATTAAAATACTTCTCATCAAATTCTACAATCTCCACCATGCTCTAAATAAATTATTATAAAAAGGAAGTTATTAGTATTTCTTTTGCTTTTCTAAAATTACACAAAAATAATGATTACATAAAAAATAGAAAGAAAAATAGAAAATCATTGGCAATAAAGAATATTAATTTTCATTTCACTTTTAATTAGATATATGCGCCGGTGGTGTAGTGGTAGCATGCGGGCCTCCCACCGCGTAATACTAAGATAATTATACGGGAGTACGCCCGTGACCCGGGTTCAAATCCCGGCCGGCGCACTTTTAGTTTTTATTGTATTTAAATTAAGTTATATAAAGAGTAAAACTAATTAATGCCAGCATTATAGTAATATTCATCAAAAGATGACAAAATTTAAAAAATTAGCTGAAATTTTAGAAAAAATTGAAAAAATTTCATCTAAGAAATTAAAAACATCGCTATTAGCCAATTTTATAAAAAATTTGAATGAAGAAGAAATAAAAATTACAATTTGGTTTATATTGGGAAACTTAGGAGAAGAATGGAAGGAAAGAGAACTTGATGTATCTTTCAACACTTTAATAAATGTTTTTAGAGCCTTAGGAATCAATATAAAAGAATTTATAGATTTATACAAAAAATTTGGTGATCCAGGTGACGCAATTAAATATTTGTTTGAGAAAAAAAGTAAATCATCGATTAAACCCTTGTTCTTTGTGAAGAAAGAGTATGAAATCGTTGAGATATACAACAAATTAAAGAAAATAGAGAAAATACATGGAGAGGGATCAAGAGCATCTAAAGAAAATGTATTAAAGGGTATTTTCTCAGATATTTCTCCACTTGAAGCTAAATTATTAACTAGATTTATAGTGGGTGATATGAGATATGGAGTAAGTGAGGGTCTATTAGAAGAAGTTATCAGCAAAGCTTTTAATATCCCATTAGAGAAAGTGCAAAGAGCACATATGATATTGGGAGATTTGGGTGAAGTTGTGGAAAAAATTTTAAAAGAAGGTGTAAAAAGTTTAGATAGTGTTAAAATAAAATTATTTAACCCTATTAAAGTCATGTTGGCTGAAAAGGTAGATAATGTTTATGAAGCTCTATTAGAGCATGATTTTAATACAGCATTTGAGTTCAAATTCGATGGAATAAGAGCTCAGATACATAAGAGAGAGGACATTGTGAAAATATTTACAAGAAGATTAAAAGAAATTACAGAAAGTTTTCCAGATGTTGTAAAACTAATAAAGGAGAATATTAAGGCAAAAGAAGTAGTCGTAGAAGGAGAAATTGTTGCATGGAATAGAGAAGAAGATAAGCCCCTACCATTTCAAGTGCTAGTAAGGAGAATAAAAAGAGAAAAAGATATTCACAAAATGATAAAAGAAATTCCTGTAAAACTATTTCTTTTTGATATTATATATTTGGACGGAAAGATGCTAATAGATTTACCTTTTATTGAAAGAAGGAAAATTTTGGAGAAAATCAGAGGAAATATTGAGCTCACTCCTATTTTAATAACAAAAGATAGGAAAGAAGCTGAGAAATTCTTCAAGAAATCTGTTGAAATGGGAAATGAAGGACTAATAGCAAAAAAATTAGATTCAAAATACATTCTTGGAAAAAGAGGGAAATTATGGTTAAAAATAAAGAGCCATTTAGAGCCTCTAGATTTGGTAATAATAGCGGCTGAATGGGGGCATGGAAGGAGAAGAAAGTGGTTATCAGATTATTATTTAGCAACTAGAAGTGAGAAAGATGGAAAGTATTACATAGTTGGGAAAACATTTAAAGGTCTCTCAGACAGGGAAATGGAAGAGTTGACAAAGGAGTTATTAAAAATAAAAATAAATGAGATTGGAAGAGTGGTATGGGTAAAGCCAAAAATTGTTGTCGAAGTATTATACGATGAAATTCAAAAAAGTCCAAAATATAAATGTGGATATGCTTTAAGATTTGCAAGAATAAGCAGAATAAGATATGATAAAGATGTAAGAGAAATAAACACATTAGAAGATATAGAAAAAATATTCAAAGAGCAAGAAGAGAAGAAGAAATATATTTAATAAACTAACTGGTTAAAAATATGGAGATGGAAAAAGCACTTTATTACATTGATGAAAAGACTGGAAAAATAAGACTAGTTGAAAGTATAAAAAGAAAATTTGAAAGAGCTGGTTATAGATTTTATGGACATTCTGCTGTACAAATTTGTCATTGGACAAAGGAAGGGCTAAAAGGAAGACCAAGTTATAAAAAAATATTTTACAACATAGATTGTCATAGATGCATGCAATTTAGCCCAGCTGCAATATTTTGCCAAAATAGATGCATCTTCTGTTGGAGACAAAGTGAATATTGGTTTACTATAAGAATGCCTGAAGAATATGTAGATGATCCAAAAGACATTATAGATAATTTGATAAAGCTTAGAAAAGAATTATTGATGGGTTATAAAGGAAATCCTTATATAGACAAAAAATTGTGGGAAGAAAGTCTCATACCTTCACACTTCTCTATATCTTTATCTGGAGAACCAACATTATATCCTAAGTTACCAGAAATGATTAAATATATAAGATCTCTACCATTTGCTCGTTCTATATTCTTAGCAACAAATGGTCAAGAACCAGAAATGCTAGAAAGATTAATAGAGGAAGATGCATTACCAACGCAGTTAATTCTAACAACAACTGCTTCAAATGAAGAAGATTACAAAAAAATTAGTGTTCCTTTATATAAAGATGGTTGGGAAAGATGGTTAAGAAGTGCAAAACTTTTAAGAAAGATGAAGACAAGGACATTGATGAAAATAGTACTAATAAAGGGTTTAAATGATAAGAATTTGGAAGAATATGCAGAAATTATAGAAAAGGCGAATCCTCGTTTTGTTCAAGTTAAGGCATATATGTACTTGGGTTATTCACAAAAGTATTTAAAGCCTGAAAACTCACCAACACATGAATATGTAAAAGAATTTGCAAATAAGTTGTTAGAATATTTGCCAAACTTCCATTTTGAAGAAGAAGTCAAAGTATCTAGAGTAGTATTACTTCAAAACGATAAAAGGTATACAAATAGGTTTATAGATAGTATATGCCCAAATGTTGAGTAATTGGTTATCTCTTGCTTTAGAATATATAGAAATTCCTATATACATAGCAACTCTTTCTTTTCTCTGGAAAAAAGATAAAAAAATATTTAAAAAGACGTTTCTGGCAATTATTTTAACTAGTATAACTGTATTTACATTAAAGAATATATTTAAAGTCAAAAGACCAAATAATTTTAAAGGTTATTCATTCCCCAGCGGACATACAGCAAGAGTTTCTTCTTTGATTTCTTTTTTACCTCTTTTTTATATTATAGTTCCATTTCTAGTAGGTATATCTAGAGTTGCCTTAGGAAAACATTATCTTGTTGATATAATTGCAGGATTTTATATTGGAACTTTTATAGGATATCTACTCAAAAACATTGAGAATAGTAATATTAAAGAAATAAATAGAAAAATTGTTCATGTTTCATTCCTTATTGCATATATAATAATATCTTTCTTATTATCTCCTCCTATATTCATATTATTTGTCTTCTTTTCCTCAATTTTGATAGGTTTAATATTATCAGTAAAGAGCATAAGACAATTCGCATTTTCAATTGCTGGTAGAAATTTAAAAAAAGATACATACGATGTCTCTTCTTTTTTCCTATCTGTTTTACTATGCTATATATTAAATTATTCTAAAGCACCTATTTTTTTAGGATTATTTACTATGTATGATGTCTTAGCATGTTTTGCATTTAGATTAAAAAGAAAAAATATTTTCACATCATTTTTCTTAAATTTAATTTTTCTCACATATTTTTTAAAAATAAATTTAAATATAGCGGTATCTATAATTCTTTACGCGATTTATTCAATTTTAGAATATTATTCAAATAAATTATTTAAAACAGATAATATATTGCCCTTCTTTTACTTATTGCTCTTCGAAGCTTTAAAAATATGAGATTTATTCACATGTCTTGTATATTTTTTCAAACTTTTAAATACCATCCCACATCTTGGGCATATGTAAATTATATTGCCAAATCTATCTTTCTTCTTCACAGGTTTGAATTTCTTTTCTCCCATTTCTTATTCAGTATTATATAACAATAAATAAAAATTACTTTATGAGTGTACCAACAATTTTCTTTTTTCCTTCCAAGTAATCGTACAAATCTTTAATTTTATCATATTTCATTATGAATACTGGAATTCCTGCATTTTCACATATTTTTGCAGCTCTAGGGTCAAATACAAAGTTCATTCCTGGCTTGAATTCTACACCCTCACTCTCGAATATTTTATAAAATGTTTTCCAATCCAATTCTTCAAGAAATTTTGCATCTGGGTAGATATCTGGATTTTTATCATATACACCTTTTACATTAGTAATATTAACTAATATATCTGCTTTCACCCTTTCAGCCATAACTGCAGCATCCCAATCTGTAGTATAGCCTGGAACTACTCCTCCCAAAACGAAATATCCTTTTCTTTCAAACATTACTTCTGCTTCTTCAAATATTTTACAAAAATATTCCTCTATGTTAAGAGCATATGCTAATAACTTAGCATGCAATTGAGTAAGTTCTGTAGCAATTGCATGCTGCACTAAAGTAGGTAATCCAAGTTTTTTAGCAAAATTAATATAAATCCTAGCATATTTTCCTCCCCCAACAACAATACCGACTTTATATTTCCCTTTTGTCTTTTCTAAAAATTCTTTGAGATCATTCACTACTTGTAGGTTAACATCTCCTTCTTTAAACAGAATTGAACCACCGACTGAAAATATTACCTTTTTCATCTTTTAAAGAAAATAGAGAAGACTTTACTAAAAAAGCTTTCTTTTCTTCTTTTTATTTTCTTTCCTACAATTTTGCTAACCAATACATCAATTTCTTTAGCAAATTTTGAATTCGGACTTACCTTATATATTGGTTTTCTAAGTTTTAACGCTTTTTTCACATTCATATCAAATGGTAACACTGCCAAAGGCTCTTCTTTCATAATATCCATTACTTTACTTACATCAAGTTCATACTTATGATGTCCTACCATATTCAAAATATATCCTTTATACCCAATCCCCCTCCTCTTAATAAGTTCCCTTCCTCTCATTGCTTCTATAATAGCAGGTAATTCAGGAACCGTAACAATAATACATTCATCAGAAGCAGATATAGCAGTAATTGCCTCCCTTCCAAATCCTGCTGCACAATCTATTATCACATAGTCGGCCTGACCAAGCAAATTTATAATAATTTCACCAAATGGTTTATGAAATTCTTCTTCAAAAATTTTTAAACCTAAATTTGAAGGTATTATATATAAATCATCTCTTTTGAGAACAATATCTTCAAAACTCACCTGTTCTTTCAAATAATCAAATAAACCATATCTTACTCTATTAAATCCAAGCATTATAGCTACGTCTGGAGTACTAAGAGAAGAATCGATTAAATACGTCTTATAACCTAAAGATGCTAACCTATATGCAACATTGATTGCTACTGTAGATTTTCCAACACCACCTTTTCCACTCAAGAAAGATATTACTTTAGTCATTAATTATCTTTCAAAACCTTTCACAGATATATCTATTTTTTCATCAATCCTATAAGAAGGATTGCTATTACAGCAAGTAAGATTGCAATCGAAATGTCTTCTGAAAGAGATCTCTCTTTATAGATAACAATTGGTGTCTCTTCCCCATAAATCTTTATTTCTTCAACAACTGTTTTATTAAGAAATTCTGAAGAAAAATCAAGGACATTCCTTGCATATTCTGCATAGTATAAAGATAATTTAGGATCTTTTTCCTTGTAGTACTTCGCATATTCTAGATAAGCTTCTGCAAGTAAAGGCAAAAACCCTTTTGATTCTTCTAATTTTATCCTATAATCTACATCTTGTATTATTGTATTAAGAACATCTGTTAAATCTTCTCCTCTCAACATATCTAAAGATGTAGATATAAGCGAATCTAGCTCTTTTATACTTATATATGCAGGGAAATAGTCTTTTCTATAAAATAACTCTTCTATCTTACTCATTTTCTTCTCTATTTCAGAGAAATCCCCTTTGAATTCAGAGCCTATATAAGCTACAATTGTCTTTATATACCTTAATTCTCCTTCTACAATATTCCTAATTCTTTCGTCTTCAGTTAAATAAGCTGGATATTTGCCGAGTTCTAATGATTTATTGAAAACCTTATACCATATATCCACAGAAATCAACCTAACTTTTGCCATTGCCACTTTTTCTATTAATTCCTTTGTTAATCCATCTTTAATAGCAATTGTATAAGCCTCGTCTATCAAATTATAACCCTCTATTAACCTATCTAACATAATGGAATAAAGCTCGAGAGAAATCGAATTATTTATAACATCTTTAAGATCTCTTATAATATCTTCCTTCTCAGTATAATTTTTCCTCAAATTATCGATGTATTCCTTAATGTAATATAAAGCATTATAGCCCTCTTCTTCCAATTTTCTCACTATTTCTTCTTTTGTTTTATTGATATAATATGCATAGTAAAGAGATGCACAAACATAATAATTTCTCCTTTTTTTAGCATCTTGAGCATCTTTTACATTTTCTTCTATTATATTTTCAAAATACTCACAAGTTTCTTTCATCAATTCTTTATATAAATTCTTCATTTGACTTATTTTCTCTTCATCAACTTTTTTCTCTACTTTTATCCCTAAAGCATATTTAACAACATCTTCGATACTATTTACCTCCAAAATAGTCATATTCCAATTTTCTCTTGCATAATCTATAATATCTATCGTTTTTATTTCCCTAATTTCTTGATATACTGGACCAATTTGACTTCTCTTCACTTCTTCATAAGGCACTAATCTTTCTCCTTTTGGTATCATAAATATCTTTATACCTTTTTTCCTTGCAGCATCTGCTTTATAATAAATCCCGCCGACAGGACCTATCACCCCATCTGGTAATATCATACCGGTAATCGATACTTCTTTAGATACTGGTTTATCGAGAAGAGCTGAAACTGTTAATAAAGCTAAAGCAGCGCTACCAGAAGGTCCACCTATATGAGGATAATCACTTCTTATTTCGTATAAAAAATCTAAGTTAGAGCAATCATATCCTAAAAACTTACACGCTACATTTTTGGCTATTAGTGCAGTGGCTTGTGTATCTATTTCGACTAGTGGAGATGTAAGTAGATATACTTTACCACTACCATTAATGATCCTTATACAAGCCTCTGCAGGAAATCCAGAAACTATTCCACCTTCTTCTTGCATTACTCCAAAAATATACATACAGTATTTCTTTGGTTGAGATGAAAAAGAGATAGGTAAAGCTATGGAAATCAAAAGCATTATAATTGCAACTAATTTAATCACATCCTTTTCCATTTTAATTCATAGTATGTGATATCGCCTTCTTCATCCATGATAGCTAGTAAGACTGTTTTATTTACTGAATGAGCAACCCTCGCAAATGAGGCTAAGTCGTTAAGAGAAATATCTTCTGTAGAATAATAACATCTAAGCAACCACTTTGCATGAATGTTTTTTGTTTTATCCAAAGTAAATTCATCGTAAACCCTAAAATCCGCACCATATTTTAAAGCAGCTTTTAAAACATATCCTTTATCTCTTAGATCTTCATAAATTCTATACCTAATATAAATTCTTGGATCATAATTCTTCGCATAGTTTATTAAATTATCAAAATTCATTTCTTTTCCCTGATAGAATACTCTTACCTTATCTTTTTTGAGCAAATATAACAATTCTACCATGCTTATTCTATGTTCTTTATTTCTTAAAAAACCATATCCCTTCTCTAGTAAGTCTCTATAAATAGAATCAAAAATCCCTTCATTACCCTCTAAAAAGACTTTTTTCTTCATTTTTCTTCTTTCTTTTCTTCTGGTTTTACAAGGTCTTCAATTTCTATATATTTCTCTTCTTTTTCACTTCCTGCAGTAGTTTTCTCTTTCTCCTCTTCTCCTCTTATTTTTTTAACAAATTCCTCCAAAGTCGGTGCCTCTCCTAATTCTTCCTCCTCTTTTTCCTCTTCCTTTACTTCTGGCTCAATAAATTGCTTTCTCATTAGATATATAATCACCACAAAAACGAATAAACTCACAAGAAATATTAAGATATTCACTGGCACTTTTATTTCTCTAAAAACAAATTTCTTTTCTTTCATCAATTTTATCTTACTTTCATATATTTTCTCTGAATCAAGATAAAGAGAAATATTTCCTTCAAATTTTTCATAACCTGTAAGGTCTCTTAGAGAAAAACCATTAACTCCATAAAATACATCTAAAGTCTTATTAATTTCTTTATTATCAAATTTAGCAGAAAATAATAGAGTATAATTTCCAAAAGAATATACTAAGAGGGTATCATTTTCTATTTCAACCTTAAATATACCTTCTTTATCTATAGAAAATATTTTGTTATAAATTTCCTCCAAAGAATTTATTTCTATTATTTTCAATCTCAATTTCCTAAATTTATTAGATAATATATCTCCATAATCAATGAAAACGTCTAAATCTTTTTTTAGTCCTGGTCCAACATCTACATTTTTACGATAAATAATTTTTTCTTCAGAATTAATTCCTTCTACCATAATCATAAGAGATGCAGCAACAGAACCTACATTTTTAAGAGAAATGTCAAAATAAATCTGATCATCTAATTCTTTTTTAGATATATTAGTAATTAATAAAGATCTAGCTTTCGCTATGAATATTGTATAATTTTTTAATAAAATACTGTTGTTATACTCGTCTCTAACTTCTATAATTATATTTTCTCTTCCATGGTCTTTAAGAGGAAAAAAGCTTAGGATTTTAGTTATAGTTCCATTTACACTACCTAAAAATCTTGTTTTTGCAAATTCGGGCTCTATAAGGTATATGAGCAAATTTCTTGTCTCATTTACTGTTACTACTTTAATTTCTACTTTTTCTCCAAAAGGAATTGTCTGATTAAGCAGTGTTATGTCTATAGCACAAATAGAATTAGAGAAAATTATTAAAGAAATGACTAAAGCTAAAAATATGCGACTTAGTATTTTCAAGTCTTCTTTCATTATGTTATGAACTTAATATTATACAGAGAACTTTAAAATAATTTAATCTAGTTATGTGTGAAATAATAGAGAATGAAGTGGAAAGTAGTCCTCTATATTACTGTATTAGCAGCGTTTCTAGTAACTCATAACTACATCTCAACAAAATACATTATTCCTTTACTCCCTTCTTATCAGTCCTATCAAAATTATATAAATGCAATAGTAGCATTAGCATTAGGTTGGAAATTGATAGATATTATTTCCAATCATATATATAGAACAACAAAGAAAGTCACAGATGAACCCACGGCGCAATTAGCAAAGAGTTTAACAAAAATTGCAGGACTACTTATCCTCTTAACAGTTATAGTAACTACATTTAACATAAGTGCAGCTGCATCATTGACTTTAGGTTCATTTACTGGTCTTGTCGTTGGTATGGCAACTCAAAGTGTTTTAAAAAATGTTGCTGCAGGCATATTTATAATATTCACACAGAAGATAAAGCCTGGAGAAAAAATAACTATAATAAAGGATATTAGAGAGGAAAATTATGAAGAATATCAAAACGAAAATCTTACAAAAAGATGGCATAAAATCTCTAAATCGACAATTGCAAGTGGTGTTGTAAAAGACATAACTATTATGTATACAGTTCTTGAAACAGATGATGGTAATACAATTATGATCCCATCTGCCACTTTATTAGAGGCTACATTAGAAAAATCATTAAAAAAGAAGAGAAAGAAAAAGTAGTCTATTCAATTAGTCTTTAAGAATTCAATTACTTTCTCAGTCTTATTAAAGAACTTTTTGAATTTTTCTTTTAACTTTTCTAAATCTCTTTCTAAAGTATCTATGCGAGTAGAGTCGCAGACAAACATCTCAAATTCATTATCCTCTGCAGTCATAATCATTTCAAATAGTAACACAGCTATTTCTTTCAATATTGTGTTGATTTCTGAATATATCTTAAGAGCATTAGTTACTTTGTTGCAAAGTTCTCTTATTTTCTTTTTATCCTTTACTATTTTCATTTCTGATCCCCTGCTATATAACAAAATATTAAGCCATATTTATTTTTGGGCCCGCGGGGATTCGAACCCCGGACCTGCGGCTTTCTGCCCAGCGGATAGAAGGCCGCCGCTCTTCCAGGCTGAGCTACGGGCCCTTACATTATTAGGATAAAAGAATAAATATTTTGTAAAAATATTTTTTACTTCTCTGTTTTTATCTTTTCCTCTAATTCTTTCTTTTTCTTCATAAGAAATGTTATATATCCAGCCACTTTATTCCTAAGAGTCTTTGATCTAAATACTGCTATTTTATTCAATATCTTCTTGTTTTCTTCAAAGTCGGTAGTGAATATATCAGGAAATTTCATAAGTATTTCTCTTGTAATTCTTCTCACTCTCTTTGTCCTTATTCTACTCATATCTTCTTTCTTAAGTCTATTAACTTTTTAACCTTTTTTGACAATGCATGTCTTATCTCATAGATCTTTCTCTTTTTTAACTCTTCTTCAATTACATTAGCAATGTATTCATCATTTGTATAAACCTTAAACAAAATATCCCCTTTTCTAACATAATCTCCTACTTTTTTCTCTAAATAGATCCCACAATCTTTAAAGAAAGGTGCACCTGCTATTCTAGCTATTTCAGAAATATCTTTTGAGTATATAACTTCAACATATCCTTCTTCTTTTGATTTATACTCTATTTCTATCTTCGCAGGTTTCAAATCTTTTGGTTTTATATTTGGATCTCCTCCCTGAGCCTTTATAATTTCTTTCATTTTCTTATAAACTTCTTTATTCTCCAATTTCTCTCTAATTTCTTTAAGTGCCTCTTTCTCATCCATTAATTTAGCAAATGCTATTAAATGAGTCGACATAATAACAGATTTAAATTCTAAGTCAATAGGTCTTTCATCTTCTCTCATTAATACTCTCAATGCATCTCTCGCCTCCAAAAGGGGTCCAACTCCTTTACCAACAGGCTCTGTAGTGTATATCTTAAATGGATATACTTTGATACCAAATTTAGATGCAAGTTTTATAAATCTATCAACCCATGTTGATAAATCTTTCAATTTTTTTGCCTTAGGGGAGCTTGGTCCATAAGGAAGTTCCAAGATCATATATTCTGAACCTGCAGCAACTTTTTTAGATAATATACTAGATAAAACAAGAATTTGAGGGTCTAATTTTAGAATATGCCTAACACTTATCATAATATCATCTGCAGGCGCTAAATCTGATCCACCTCCCCAAACTATACAACCTCTTGTTTTCTCTACTATCTTTTTTATTTCCTTTGCAGTAAATGTTACATTGGCTAGAACTTCCATAGCATCAGCTGTACCAGCAGGGGATGTAATTGCTCTTGAAGCAGTTTTTGGAATGGTATATCCTAATGAAGCTACAATAGGTACAATAATCATAGAAATTCTATTTGCAGGAATACCCCCAATAGAATGCTTATCTAAAATGGGTTTATACTTATCTTCCCATATTATTTTCTCACCAGTCTCTACCATTGCCTTAGTCAGATAATAAGCCTCTCTCATAGAAAATCTAGAAATGGTATATCCAGAAACAAAAAAAGCAATACCTTCTGATGAAAGAGAACCATTTACAACAGATTTTACTATATTAAAAACTTCTTCTTCGCTTAACTTCTTTCCATATAATTTTCTTTTAATTGCAGATAAAATATCAGGAATTTCGACGGGAAATATTTCAACTTCATCTCCATCATCTAAATCCCATTTCTCCATTAATATTTTAGGAATAAGGATAAAATTTCCCTCTATTCTATAATCAAGATAAAGTTTTGAACCGAACTTCTTGTTTTCATCTTTTTTAATCCATACAATCTCACCATCTTTCACATGAATTAAATTTGCATATTTTGGAGAAATAAAAACAATGTTATCTTTTCCTGTCTTTATTTCACATGATTTTACTATAAATTTTACCTTTCTCATATTTCAAATCAAGGACCTTCAAAATCACAATTTTTACACTTATATTTTTTACCAGTTTCTCTACATTCTCTGCATCTTACTATCAAAGAACCACATCTAGGGCATTCAAATATCACTGATCCTTCTTTATTTGTTATTTCTTTTCCACAGGATAAGCAAATATATTTCTCCATAAACCAATCTTTAATAGAAATACGCTTTTAAAATTATCTTAAACTATAATGTTCAAACAGGTAATCATTGTAAGATCTGATTTAGATATTGGAAAAGGCAAATTAGCGGCTCAAGTAGCCCATGCTTCAGTAGAAGCTGTATTAAAATGTTTAAAAGAAAAGAAAGAGATTTTAGATAAATGGTTATCTGAAGGTGCTAAAAAAATTGTTTTGAAGGTAAATAATTTGGATGAATTGCTAAAAATTTATGAAGTTGCAAAAAGAGAAGGAATTATTACTGCATTGATAAAAGATGCAGGATTAACTCAATTACCTCCGGGAACAATAACTTGCATAGCCCTTGGTCCGGATTGTAAAGAAAAAATTGATAAAATAACAAAAGATCTAAAGTTGCTTTAATAAAATTATAACCACCAAGCAATGATAACATTTATATAGGTATTATTTCTTTTCTAAATTAGTAGGTGATCAGAATGAAGAGGAGGATTGAGAGAATTAAGAAACTATTGAGGAAGTTGGTTGAGAAGTTAGATAATGAAGAATCTAGAAAAAACATAAAAAACATAATAATAGAAGTTTGGGAAGAGTTAGATTACTTAGAATACGAGTACATTCGACTTTCGACTCAAGAGAAGACAAAATAGATAAATTTATCTATTTTTTGATATGTCTTCTCTTCTTCTTTTTTCTCCTCTTACAAATTCAAAACTTCTTTAAATCTAAATATAGATGATAATAGAGCATATTTCATTGTTCTCTTATCCTTAGTAACATAATTAACAAAATTTATTATATCCCGATACTTTTCGTCATATTTTCTTTCGTTGTACTTTATTCCCTTAAGGTCTAAATAAAGCTTAATGTCGTTTATTGAAAAATCGTATGTAATTCTTATGATATTATCTTTCTTTATCCAAACATCATCAAATTTATTATTATTGAAAAAGAAATAATCAAAAAGGATTATAAAGAAATCTTCCATGCATTTGTTATCAGCTATTATATTATATTCTTTCTTATCTTTCCCATAAATAAAGAAGGGGTATCTTTTTTGAAGTTTCAATAAATTCTCATAGATAAATAAACTTACTGGATCTTTTTCTTCAAACCCTTTTACATATACACAAGAATATTTAGGTATAAGTTCATATTTCCTTATATTTTTTCTAAATTTTCTTTCTATTGATTGAATAAAATGTCTTTCGCAAAAGACTCCTATTTCAGTAACAATTGCATTCTCTTTTCCACAAATTTCACATTTAACCATTATGAAAGGATAAATAAAGGAGAATACTAAAAGGTAATAATCAAGGAATGATAATAATAGATGGTTCATATGGAGAAGGTGGAGGACAAATCGTTAGAACTGCATTAGCTCTAGCAGCTACTTTAATGGTGCCTGTAAAAGTTTTTAATATTAGAAAAAATAGACCCGTTCCTGGGTTAAAAGCACAGCATTTAGCTGGATTAAATGCATTGAAAGAATTAACAGAGGCTTATATTGAAGGAGGTTATGTAGGGTCTACAGAAATAGAATTTTATCCAAAAATAAAGAGAAAGGATAGAATTATTGTAGATATAGGTACTGCTGGATCAATTACATTACTTCTTCAAACAATAACACTTCCTTTGATAAGAAGGGATAGAGAAACTTATGTAAAAATAATTGGAGGTACAGATGTGGCAATGAGTCCTACATTAGATTTCTTTAGGTATGTTATTTTAGGTAATTTGAGAAAAATAGGGATAAATGTTGATATTGCTGTAATAAAAAGAGGTTTCTATCCAAAAGGTGGTGGAGAAGTAGAAGTAATATTCCATCCATGGAAAAAAATAAAAAGGTATAATTTTATTGAATTGGGAGATATAAAGAGAATTTGTGGTTCTATAGTTGCAAGTAAGCATTTAAAGCAAAGAGAGGTTGCAGAAAGGGAATACAGAGTATTAAAAGATCTTCTAGAAAATCAATTCCCTAATGTAGAGATTAATATTTGGTATGAATATGTAGATACATATTCTCCTGGAAATTCTATTACATTATGGATTGAAGGAGAAAATTCGATAATAGGAGCTGATGCCTTGGGAGAGAGAAAAAAGAAGGCTGAAGATGTTGCAAAAGAGGCTTTTATGAAGTTATTAAAGGAGTATAATGCAAAAGCCGGGGTAGATAAGCATACTGCAGATAATTTGGTTTTATTCTTAGCATTTTCAAAAGGATCTTTAAAAACTTCTGAAATAACAAATCATCTAAGAACTAATATATGGGTGATAGAGAAGTTTTTAGGTAAAATATTTGAGATTAATGAAGATGAAAAAGTTGTTAAAGCTATTTGAAAAGGAAATTAGTGATCTAAAAAAGAAAATATCAAGTAATAATATCTTTAATGTCTACTATCATGCAGATTTGGATGGATTAACATCTGCATTCTTAATATATAGAAATTATCCAAATAAAATCATAAATTTTAAGGCATGCACATTAAATCTAGAGAATTATATAGAAGATAACAATTATTTTAGCATATTTTTGGATTTAGCATCTTCTTATTTCATAAATTTGGATATAGATGCATTCATTATAGATCACCATGATGTAGAAGTAAATAAATGTAAATTTCCAATAATAAATCCAAAATTAAAAGGAATTAAAAAAACTTATACAGCATCTAAAATAATATTTGATATTTTAGATAAGAAAGGAAATTTTGAGAAATTGGCTGCATTGTTAGGAATTTATGGAGATTTTTGTGTGGAAGATTGGAAAGATTTTGAAAAAGATGTATTGAAAAGTTTAAACATGAGTAAAGAAGAGTTTTTATATATTTATGATCATTTGAATGCTCCTTTAATTCTTCAAGGCAGAAAATTATGCGATGATGTCTTAAACTTACTTATCTCTTCAAAGGATGTAAAAGAATTAATATCAAGGATAAATACCTTTAACAAATATTATAAGATTTTAAAAGATGAAGTAGAGAAATTGGAAGAGGAATTTAATAGAAAGGCAGATATAATAGGAAAATTATGCTTTTTCAATGTAAGAAGTAAGTATGCACAAATGCTATCTTATTTTTCTTCGTATATACTTGAAAAAAACAAAGATTTGATAATATTTGCATATAAAGAGACAAAAAATAGAATAATTGTTAGTTGCAGGAGTAAAAAATATAATATATTAAAATTATTGGAAAGAATAAGGAAAAAGGTTCCATTTGAGTATGGTGGACATAAAAATGCATGTGGAATAAGGTTTAGCAGGAAAAAAGACTTCAATGAGTTTAGGAGAATTCTTTTCGAAAAATTTCTATAATCTTTTCATATTCTTTTTCATCCAGCAAATTCATAAAAATACCTTTGACTTTTTTCTTTATTTCGTTCATCTTATCCTCATCTATTAAATCCTTTTTACTAATTATAATCAAATTCGGTTTCTTTGGCAATGAATTTATCAATTTAATCTGATCATCTACAGTCATAACTATTTCTGTAGGATCAAGAATAAATATAATGTAATCTGCTAATCCACATGCAACATAAGCCAATTTTTCTATTTCATTCATATCCTCAAATTTATCTCTCAAAATTCCTGGAGTATCAAATAATTGAATGTCAAACCCTTTTAAAGAAGTTTTATCAATCTTTTTAGTCGTAAATGCGTATTCTGCAATTTTTATAGATTTCTTTCCAGTAAGCATTTTAAGGAATGTGCTTTTTCCTGCCTTTGGTGGACCAAGGACAAATATCTTCTTTTTCTCCTCTATTTCAGGAATCTTTTCTTTTATAAACCTTAAAACCTCATCCAAATATTCTATTTTACCCTTTATTCTTTTCAAAACAGATACACTTCTTCCATAAAAAGATCTTAACAAATTAATAATTTTTTTCTTATCTTTTTCAATTTTTACTTTTCTAATATATTCTGTTGCTAAAGATCTTATCTTATTCTTAGCCCAAATTAAAGAAGCAATATATTTCCTTATTTTATTGATATCATATTTTATTTTGACAAATTCTTCTAAATAACCTGTAATCATAGGATATTTCAAAAGATAATTGTTCAATTTATCATAAACTACATTAGAAAAAGTTTGTATTTTCAACATAATTCTTTCTTTTGTCTTTTTCCTTCCAAAAGCAGCTTTTTCAACTAATTTAGCTTTCTTAAAAGCACTGTCCAAAAGTCTATCAATATCCATATGGATATTAAAGGTAAAATAAATACTTCATCTTTAATGAGTTATGTATAAAATTGAGATAGATTACAATAAAATATTTGAAGAGATTGATAAAAGATTGGCTAAAAAAGATGAATTGTTGATTTGCATCCAATTACCAGATGGATTAAAGCCAAAAGCAAAAGAAATTGTTGAAAAAATAGAAAAGAGATATGGAAAAAAAGTAACTGTTTTTATATGGGCTGGTTCTGCTTTTGGTGCTTGTGATATTCCTTGGTATATAGAAGATTTGGGATTTGATTTATTAATTCACATAGGCCACTCAAAACTAATAAAATGATAATAATTGGTGTTGATGAGGCTGGAAGGGGAAGCGTTGTTGGTCCTATGGTAATGGGACTTGCTGGAGTTAGAGATTTGAAAAAATTAGAAAATTTAGATATAAGAGATTCAAAAGAAATGAGTAGAGAAGAGAGAGAAAAAGTATTTGAAGATTTAATCAAAGTATTAGAT
>CAYMVK010000008.1:0-7811 GCA_964394105.1 Candidatus Woesearchaeota archaeon
TCTCAATGCATTGTAATTTTAAATCATTATTTAGACTTAAGAAAAGGTTTTTCCTTAATTTATGAAACATAAAGATGAAAATAGGAATCACAGGCCCACCAGGTGTAGGAAAAACTACACTCATCACTAGAATATATGAAGAATTGCTATCTCTCGGAGTAAAAGTAGTTGGGTTTATAACGAAAGAGGTTAGAGATGCTAGTGGAAAAAGAGTAGGTTTCCATATAATAGATCTTGTAGATGGTGAAAGGAAAATACTTGCTTGGGCAGGGCTAAGAGGTCCAAGAGTAGGAAGATATGGAGTAAATGTAGTAAATTTAGAAGACATCGTCAGAAAAACTGTTAACAGACTTCAAAATTGTGATTTAGTAATAGTAGATGAAATAGGTCCGATGGAACTCAAGTCGACCTTATTTGAAAAATTTGTGAGAGACTTGCTGAACTCAGACGACTTTAACGTTCTGTTCTCCATTCACAGATCTCTGTGGGAAACATACAAGAAGAAGTACAACTTTAAGATATACTTTTTAAGTAGAGCAAATTTCGAAAACATTTATACTGATATACTTTCAAGGATTAAAGAAAAAATCTTACGAAAATAAATTAAAATGATTAAAAAAGAAGGTTTGAGTGACGTAGAGGAACTAAAACTAAAGAAATTAATTAAATTACTTAAGAGTATAAAAGGTCGGGGTACTCAATTAATTTCTTATTACATTCCTGCAGGTTACAACTTACAAGCAGCAATAAGACATATAGATCAAGAAATCCATACAGCCCAAAACATAAAATCAAGATTAACCAGAAAAAATGTGATGGCAGCTCTAGAAAAAATAGCACAGGAATTAAGAAATTTGCACGAATTACCGAAGAATGGGCTTATTGTCTTTTGTGGAAATATTGCTTCTCAGGAAGGTGCTACAGATTTGAGAATTTGGTTAATAGAACCACCTTATCCGTTAAATATAAGGTTATATAGATGTGATCAAACCTTTATCACAGAACCTTTAGAAAAGATGTTAAAAGAAAAAACAAAATACGGATTAGTAGTTGTAGATTTAGATGAAGCTACTTTTGGAATTCTACAAGGAAAGCATATAGAAGTTATAAAGAATATTCATAGCCTCGTGCCTCGTAAGATGCGAGCAGGTGGACAAAGCGCCCAAAGATTTCAAAGAGTAAGAGAAGGTCTCATAGAGGATTGGTATAAAAAGATTGTGGAGACGATACAAGAATTATTCTTAGAAAGACATCAAGTAGATGGTATTTTAATAGGGGGGCCAGGTGTTGTGAAAGAAAACTTACAAAGTTATTTAACCAATGAAATAAAGAAAAAAGTAATAGGATATACAACCACTTGCTACACTGGCGAAATGGGTTTAAGAGAGCTGGTCAATAGGAGTTTAGATATATTACAAAATGAAAAGTTATCAAAAGAGAAGAAAGTAGTTAATGAATTTTTCTATCATATAAGTAGAGATACTGGTTTAGCAATATATGGAAAAGAAGATGTTATAGAGGCTTTGCGAAACGGGTTAGTGGATAAGCTACTCCTCAGCGAAGACATAGATGAAGAGGAGATAGAAGAGTTTGAGAAGTTGGCCAAGGCTACAGGTGCTACCATATATATTATATCGAAGGAGACTGAAGAGGGGTCTCAATTCACACATCTCACTAAGTATGGAGCAATATTAAGGTTCAAGGTCAGCTAGATAGCAAAAGGTTTTTAAACTCTCTAGATCTATTTACTTTCAAAGACAATGGGAAAGAGGCCATACTTCCTTGCAAAAGCACCATTCAAGAACATCCTTAAGGCAGTCGGAGCAGCAAGAGTATCTGAAAAAGCAGTAACAACATTCAGAGAGAAGATGGAAGAACTTGCAAAGAAAATAGCTGGACTTGCAAGAGAATACGCAAGCCACGCAGGAAGAAAGACTGTAAAGCTTGCAGACATTCAACTTGCATTAGAAGTAATAGTCGGTAAGAAATAGACCTCCTCCTATAGACTTTATTTTTTTATTTTTTATTTCTTACCAATCAGTAATAACAAATTATCATCCTATTATATTCCATCTATAGTCAAGTAGTGATATTTATTTGATATAGTTAGATTATTAGGAATTATGGAAAATACATATAATATTATATATAGAGAAGTTGGTAGACTCAAGAAAGGGACATATGTCATTTACAATAAAGATGTATGGAGAGTAGCTGACATGAAAATAAGTTCTCCTGGTAAGCATGGTGCTGCTAAAGTAAGATTAAAACTTTACAATGTATTTGATGATAAGACAACAGAGATTGTCATGTCTGCAGATGAAAAAATAGAGATACCAAATATACCAAAAAGAAGAGGACAAATCATTGCAATATTAGAAAAAAATAGCGAAGGTAAACCTACAAAAGTCCAAGTAATGGATCTTGAGTCTTACGAAATATTAGAATGTAAAGTACCAGAGGAATTGGCAGAGAAAGTAGTAGAAGGTAAAGAAGTCGTTTATTGGAATCTCTTGGGAAGATATCTTTTACAACAAATATCTAAAGGATAAACCACTTTCTTAATAATTCTTTCTTTTTTGTATATATCAAAATTTTTACATAACCTAAGGCTCTCTTTTCTCCAGTTACATAAGTTATTTTCTTCTTTAAGAGAGTCTGCTTATCTAACCATATTTCAAAACCAAAATCTCTCTCACCGTAGAGGAGAAGATCTTTAAAAACTTGTTTTATTCCTTCTCTCTCAATAGTTCTCCTCAAAGGTTCAAGAGTATTGAGTGAATTTGATTCTCCGATTAAGATAGTATATTCAATATCTCTACTTGAGTCTCTAACCAAATCTTCTTTAATTTTTATTCCTGGAAACATATATTTCATTATATTTTTTAATTTATCTTTATTTTCTGTAGGATAAACAGGAATTTTTATTATAATCTTATCAATTAAAGACATTCTTTCAATTTTGCTAATAAAATAGCTGCTTCTCTATTTATATCCAAATTTTTTATAAATTCTGGAAGAAAAACATTACCAGTAAATAAACCTTTAACAATTACTAAATCTCCGACCCCTACATTATAAATTTTTTTATTTTTTTCTATTTTTAAAACTCCTGTACCATCGTCTAACACTAGATAATTTTCTAAATCGTAAATAATAATGCCTTTCACAAAGACTCGATCACCAGCTCTTAATTCAGATATACACTTCGATTCCACTATATCCCTCTCTTTTACTTCTATATCTCCTTCCAATTTTTTGAGCTCTCCCTTCAAATGAGCTTCTAATCCAAATTTCGACTCTCTTATATCTGCACCATTAACTTCTACTAAATCTCCTTCTTCTACACCTGTATAAAACCTAACTTTCTTGTCCCACAAAACCAATTTTATAAAACCTGTATCATCTCCCAAAATGAGAAAAGCTACTTTGCCTGTATTTTTTCCCCTCTCAAATTCTTTTATTTCACTTTTTGAAATTATTTTACCTACGAAACTTATATTTTTCAACCCAGGTTTTAAATCCCTTATTTTAAGTTTTCCTTTTATTTCTTTCCAATTTATATCCACACCTAACTCCTTGGCAACAAGCCTAGCTGCGCCTAGATCTGAAATTAAGCCTTTATATTCTTTTTTCTTCTTTTTTATCTTCTGCAATATCACTTCCCTAGGTATGGCTTTTTCTTTGATAATTTTTTCAATTATACTTTCTACTTTATCATCCATCTTAGCGCATATGTAGAGCTAATTTTAGGTAAATATATAATGTTCTTGCTAATATTTCTTATTTTTTTAATTATTGGCTTAAAGCTTTGAAATCCAAACAATATTAAGAAAATTGTTTTTTTAGATTTTTCTAAATCTTTTCTAATTTCTCTTAGTATAATCGGTAATTTATTTACTAGCTCCTTATTTTGAGGTGTAAGAATAAGAAATATATTCTCATAAATATCCTTGAAATTCTTATCTAAAAGTGTCTTTAAAGTGGTTTCTAATCTTTCTGGACCGGCATCTCCTACTATATCTATAGGGTTATTTCTACTCCAGCCCTGAGGTAGATTATTAGAAAGTTCAAAAATTATATCTTTAGGTAATTTAATTATATTAAAACCAATTCTGGTAAGTGTATCGGATAGTATAATCCCTAGACCACCAGTATTTGTTATAATTATCGTATTTTTACCAATTTTACGTCTATATAATACATTTTGAATATAAAACAAGTCTAAGAAAATGTCAAAATCCTCTACTATGTAACTTCCTCTGATGGTAACCAAATCTTTAAAAATTTTATAATCACCTGCCAACGAAGCAGTATGAGATTTCACCGCATATAAGGAAGCTTGAGTTTTGCCACCTTTAAAGATAAAAATAGGTTTACCAGTACCTTTCAACACATTTAGGAATAATTTACCTTCTTTTACTCCCTCAACATACAAAAATATAGCTTTAGTAGTTTTATCATTTTTTAGGTAGTTTATAGTTTCACTGATAGTTATATCTGCTTCGTTGCCTATAGATACAAATTTATTTATTCCTATTTGAGCGCCGTAGAAATAGTCAAACATACCTACCGCTAGTCCTCCACTTTGAGAGATCAGAGAACATTTGCCTTTGTAAGGAGTGTAAGGATAAAAAGTAAGGTTCAAATTTAACTCAGCATTCCATATTCCAAAAGAATTAGGGCCTAATAATCTCATGTTATATTTCTTAGCTAGTTTTACAATTTTATTTTCTAAATCATAATTACCAATCTCAGAGAAGCCAGCACTAATAATTATGCATGTATCTACTCCTTTTTCACCACATTCTTTTAGCACATAAGGGACAATATTGTTTCTTACTGCAATAACTGCTAAATCTACATTTTCTTTAATATCTAAAACAGAGCTAAAAGCTTTCTTTCCCAATATGTAACTTGCATTGGGATTTACTGGAAATACTTTTTTAACTTTACTTTTCAAAGCATTTTTAAATATAATGTGGCCTACTTTCCATTTATATCTAGATGCTCCAATAATAGCTATTGAATTTGGATAAAAAAGAGTGTCCATTATCTAATTTTCTTGTTCCAATAGGTATAAAATATAAGTGTGAATCCTAGCAATATTATTGCTGATGATATTATTATAGTCTTTAAAGGTTTATATTCTTCTATCTCCTTTGTGGTGAAATATCTTTTCGTAGATGGTGTTTCAACTAATTTAAAGAATATTTTCAATTTTTTTTCATAATTTTCTATTCTAAAAGGTGTACAGCCTTTTATATTTACCAGAGGGTAAAGGTACATATATTTTCTTATTGTATCACTCTTTACATCATAAACAATTGTTTGGGTATTTTCTTGTACAGAATCTAAAGCAATAGAAATCTCACTTATAATTTTGTCTTTATCCAAACCGCAATTTCTTTTTAGATCCTCCAATATAGAGTTTACTATTTTTTTAAGATCAAGTGAAGAATACGTTGTCGAAAAAGGTAATAAAATTATATCGTACTTATTTCTTGCTATAGTTCTACAATTGTCTAAATGAAATTTGCTACACACAACATACTTACCTTCCATTATTCTATCATCAAAATATATCGCTGGGTCAGAAATATGTTCCTCACATATCTCTACAAAAGGACAAAAAAGTCTTTGTATTTTTGTCTCTAATCTTATATCCAAATATATTGAGTCTCCTTCTAGCCTAGATACTAAATATAAATTTGAATCTAATTTCCTGATATTCCCTTGTGTAGTTGCATGTGTATATTGAAGTATACAATTGTTGTCCGCAGTATTTAGAAGTATAATCCTCAACACATATAAATCTGTAGGATTCAAACACGAAAGCGAAATAGGGAGCAATAGCAATAAACTTATAAATGCAAAACTCAAATTTATTAGTTTCTGTCTCATCTCTTTATCCTTTTTATATTGAAAAGAATAAAACATTTGATCTTATAAAAAATTAAGAAAATTCTATAATCCAATGAATAAGTTGTTTTTATTTTTTCATAATTAATCCTTTAATCGTTTGCTTAACTTGTTTACATTATAGAAGAATGGTTGAAATTGAATTAAAAAAGATATCAGAGTATGTTTGGGAGATAGAAAAACATGGAGATATGAACGTACCTGTAAGAATATTTGCAAGTGAATCTCTATTGCAAAAAATGAAACAAGATGAGACTCTACATCAAGGAAAAAATGTAGCTTCTTTACCTACTATATATAAATATGCAATAATTCTTCCTGATGGTCATCAAGGTTATGGATTTCCAATTGGTGGTGTAGCTGCATTTGATGCAGAGGATGGTATAATATCCCCTGGAGGAATTGGCTTCGACATAAACTGTGGCGTCAGATTAATAACAACAAATCTAAGAGAAGAGGATATAAGGCCAAAACTGAAGATATTATTAGATACAATTTTCAGAAATGTACCTTCTGGTGTTGGATCTACAGGAAAATTGAGATTAACTGAATCTCAACTAGACGAAGTATTGCAATATGGTGTAAAGTGGGCTATTGAAAATGGTTATGGAGTAGAAGAAGATTTAGAGAGAATCGAAGAGAGAGGACAAATGAAAGACGCTAATCCAAATAAAGTATCTCATAAAGCTAAAAAAAGAGGTAGACCTCAATTAGGGACTTTGGGGGCCGGTAATCATTTCTTAGAAATCCAAAGAGTTGACAAAATATATAATGAAAAAGTTGCAAAAAAGTTCGGAATATTAGAAGAAGGGCAGGTTACAATAATGATTCATACTGGTTCAAGAGGATTAGGTCATCAAGTCGCTAGTGACTATCTTGCTCTTATGATGAGCAAATTAAGAGATATTGTAAGAAGATTACCTGACAGAGAACTTATATATGCCCCTATTACCAGTGATATAGGAAAAGATTATTGGCAAGCTATGTGTGCTGCGGCAAATTATGCATGGACTAATAGACAACTAATTACTCATTGGACTAGAGAAAGTTTTGAAATGGTATTTAAGAAAGATTGGGAAGAACTTGGGCTCCATATTGTGTATGATGTAGCTCACAACATCGCTAAGAGAGAACTTCATAAAATCAATGGAGAAAGAAGGTGGGTATATGTGCACAGAAAGGGTGCAACAAGAGCATTTCCGCCAGGTCATGAAGAGCTACCTCAAATTTATAGAGAAGTTGGTCAACCTATTTTAATACCTGGTTCTATGGGAACAGCTTCCTATGTATTAGTTGGTACAGAAAAAGCTATGGAAATAACATTTGGATCTACAGCCCACGGCGCTGGTAGACAAATGTCTCGTACAAAGGCAGTGAAATTGCACAGAGGTCAAGAAATAGCAAGAAATTTAGAAAGAAGGGGTATTCTTGTAAGAGCTGCTTCTTGGCGAGTAGTGGCTGAGGAAGCTCCAGATGCATACAAAGACATTGATGAAGTAGCAAAAGTAAGCGATGCTGTGGGAATAGGAAAATTAGTAGCAAGACTAATTCCTATTGGAGTAGTCAAAGGTTAAGTAACTCCACTAACTCCATGAAATTGTTGAAATCTTTACCTACCTGGTAAAAAGAGATATTTGCATTTTTCGCTGTTTCTTTATCTATTTCTTTATCTCCTATATAAATGGTATTCTCTTTTTCTACTTTCAACGACTCTAATATTATAAAAAGACCTTCTGGATTTGGTTTTAATTTTACTACATCGTTCTTTGTTACAATTTTATCAAAGAAATGCAGTATTTTAAGCCTTTCTAATATAAGAGTAACTTCTTCTCTTGAACTTACTGTAAAAATTGCTGTTTTAATTCTTTTATTTCTAATATATTTAAGAA
>CAYMVK010000008.1:7821-14965 GCA_964394105.1 Candidatus Woesearchaeota archaeon
ATTTAATTTAACATACTCTATGTAATTATTAAAAATCTTGTTTTTAAACTCAGAAATTCGTCTTTTAACTTCATCGTCTATCTCTATATTCATTTTTCTTTTGAACATTTCAAGAAGTTCATAAGTTTCCATCCCAAAATATGTCTCAAAAAATGAGAAAGTCATTTCTATCCCTAAGATCTTTTTTATAGCATCATTAAGTGCTAAATAATGGGCTTCTATAGAATCTACAATAGTTCCATCTAAATCAAAAATAATACATTTAATACTACTCATAATAATGTCCTAGAATACTCTTATCTAAGATATAAAGTATATTCAAAAAGTTTTGATCGGTTCTCCCATTCCTAAAAAACGTATAATATCTAACAAGGTTTTCAAATCAGTACCCACTTCCAAATAAGATACCCCTGCTCTTCTTGCACATTCCTTGTCATACATACTATCTCCTATGTATATAATTTCATCTGGTTTTAATCCCCATGTAAGAAGGAATTTGTATAATCCCTCTGGATGTGGTTTTGGTCTAGTTACATCATCTTGAGTAAGAATGAAATCAAATAGATTTATTAGATTCAATCTTTTCAGCACATTATAGGCTTCTATCTTTGAGTTTAATGTATATAGACCTATATACATATCTTTACCTCTCAAATATTCGAGAATCTCTTTAGAATATGGTAAAAGTCTTACTTTGTCCAAGTATTTAAGATAATACTTTTTCTTTAGCTCTACTATTTTAAGTATTTCTTCCCAAGTTATTTTAAATCTCTTTATCTGAGAAAGTAATTTTATTTTTTCCTTAGTCTCCAACCTAAAATTTCTCATGAAAAAGTTGTATGGGACTTCTATTCCTTTTACCTCCAATAACGCATCTCTCAAAGAATAGTAGTGTGCTTCTTTTGAGTCTATCAGGGTTCCATCTAAATCAAAGACAACTCCTTTAAGTTTGTTTGCATTGGTGAACAAGATGAAAAAACAAAGTTTAGTGTCTAATAAAAATTTTACCACAAATTTATCCAAAAGCTTCTAAGAGTTCTGATTTGATAAGTTTAATCAATAAAGAAAATTCTAGCTTTAGATATCAACCAGAATATTTATTACTCACTGGTATTAAAAAATATATTATAAGGTTTTCACCTTAAACTTATCAAAAATGACAAACTTAGTTAAGGAACTTTAATAAAGTTTTACTCTTATATCATAACTTTTTATTACCCCTATTTGAAAATATAATTGAGCAGGTTTCTCGTCTTTAGGTATCTGAAAGAAAATATCGCATGTAATATATGCACCAGGCGCTACTGATGTAAATGGATCTAGTTCTTTGATAGATATGGCCTTTTCTTCTATTTCGCTTGTTAAATTCCAGCTCCAAATAGCTTCTAGATCAAAAGTAAATCCTCTCTCATAACTCTTATTTGTATTTGAAATTAAATTAAAATTCCAAATGTCGTCTGTAGTTTTTGTTTTCTGACTTATATTTTTAAATCTGATTGTTGTAATAATTATTTTATTACTTTCTTTAGCTTTATAATACGAATCATCGACTTTAATATACTTGCCTTCTACAACATTTAGAACTGTAATTTCCCAATCTCCAGCCCTAAAGGGTTCTTCTAAATTAGCCATTATATTACCCCCCTCTAAAGACTCTTTTAATAGCTCTTTAGTTGTCCATACCCCTATATGCACTGTAGTAGTTTCGATCAAACTAAAAACTGTAATTCCTAATAATATACACCCTAACACCAATGGAATTTTTTTGTGTTCACACCGCGCGATAAGGTAACTTCCTATGAATATAGCAAGAATATTGGAGATATACCCTAGTAGTATTGAAACACCCCACGCCATTGGAAATGTGAGTAATGCCAAAATAAATCCTAATAAGAATAGTACAATAGCAACATTTGTTTTTATCATGGCTATTTATTGAGAGTAAGTATATTACTGATTTAAAGCTTTATTAATCGTTAATATTTCTCCAAAAAGTAGAAATAGAAAAATATAACTTAGTTAGGAGAAAGAAACTAAATAGATAATTAAATTATGCAAAAATATAAATATTCTCTATATATTTCTTGTTGATTCTTGACAATCTATAAATGAGTGGCTATATATCAACCAAAAATGTATCAGAAATTGGTATTAATTAAATGTCTTAGGAGAGTACATAAAGAAGTATTTTTAGGGTACAAAGAATATTGATTGATTATGATGGCGTGTTGATATGAAAGTGAAAACCATACCTATTCTACTATATGATAGTCTAGATAAAAGAAAAAAACAATTCATACCAATAGAAAAAGGAAAAGTTAAGATATATGTATGTGGACCAACAACATATGATAAGAGTCATATAGGACATGCAAGAGTATATGTCTTCTTTGATTTAGTGAGAAGATTTCTGGAATGCATTGGATACAAAGTAGATTTAGTAGTGAACATAACAGATATTGATGATAAAATAATTAGAAGAGGAAATGAAGAGTTTGAAGGCAATTGGCAGAAAGTATTGTACAAATATAATAAAGATTTCTTAGATATGCTAGAAAAATTGAAAATAAAAAGGCCTACGATTATATGTGAAGTAACTAAGCATATTCAAGAAATAATAGAATTTATTGGGGATCTTATTAAAAAAAGGTATGCGTATGTAGCAGAAGATGGTGTATATTTCCATGTACCTGCCTTCAAAGAATATGGTAAATTATCTGGAGTAAACATCCAGGATCCGAAAATACATAGAATAGAGCCCAGCCCTTATAAAAAACATCCTGCAGATTTTGCATTATGGAAATTTTGGAAAGAAGGTGAACCATATTGGTATTCCCCTTGGGGAAAAGGTAGGCCTGGTTGGCATATAGAATGTTCTGCAATGGCATCTAAGTATTTAGGAGATAGAATAGATATCCATGGAGGAGGAGCAGATTTAATATTCCCTCATCATGAAAATGAAATTGCACAATCAGAAGCAAAATTCGGACATAGATGGGTGAATTTCTGGATGCATGTTGGGCTAGTATATTATAAAGGTCGAGAAATGAGTAAATCTATTAAAAACTTTGTTCTAGTAGATGAAGTATTAGATAAATATCCGCCAGAGGTATTACGATTCTATATTTTATACCATCACTATAGAAAACCTATGGAATTTGATTGGGAATCTTTAAAAACCGCTTATAACTCATGGAAAAAAATAGTAGATGCATATTTCAAAATTTTAGCATATAAAAAGATGGAAAAATATAGTAATACCTCACATATAAAAGATTCTCTAGATAAAATCATAGAGAATATAATTGAGAAGTTGGCTAATGATTTTGATACAGTAAATGCCTTAAATCACATTATAGAAGGTTCTAATATTATTTTGAGGCAGAAAGAGTTTAGTAAAGAAGATATTAACAAGGCGTTAGAATTCTTTAATACCATCGAGGCTATATTTGGAATTTTACCTGTAGATATACTATCAGATAAATTAGAATACTTATTAGACTTAATCGTAGAAATTAGAAATAAATTAAGGTCTAGGAAATTGTATGAATTGTCAGATGAAATAAGAGAAAAATTAAAGAAAGTGGGTATTGAACTAAAAGATATAGATTCTACTAGTTATTATACAATAATAGTAGAAGAATTATTGAGTAAATAATTCTGGTTGCAATTTTTTTGCTATTTCTTCCAATTTATTTATGTATTCTTTTTTGAAGCCTATATAAATACCTCCCAACTTACTTCCTACCCAGCATCTAGTCTTTTCTCCAGGTTTAAGTAAATTTCTCAATACATCACTAAGTATATTCATCTTTTTGACTTTATGTATACCAATTTGCCTAAAATTTGGAAACACAATGCTAATCCCATTCGTAATACCTTCAACTGTTAAAAATTCACCATTACCTTTTACTAAATTCTCTATACCATCTAACTCGATATCTAAATGAGTTACTCTAGCCAAGGCATATCCTTTTACATGTATGTAGACATCTGCGTTTATTTCTACTGTCTTTAATCCAACTAAGTATACTTTAGATGGTATCTTTATTTTCCCATATGCAGGACCTGTCATCTATTCTTTAATTTATATAAAGAGTCAGCTAATTATTTCTCTTTTAGAATGATGACTGCAGCTCGCTCTGAAAAGATGATGAGCTCTCGATCTGCTGAATACACCATCTATAATTTGATTTTAAGTTATATTTTTAGCTATATATTAAAAATAAACGAAATTTATATTTAGTAAGACAAAGGAAAGAAAATAAAAGAAATATAGCTGATGTTTAATAAGATAGCTAAAATTTGTCCAAAAAAATAAGAATGGTTTAAATAGAAGCAAATTAAAAATTACTTAAAAAGTTTGAAAAGTAAAATTATTTATCTTATTGGGGTTATTCCTAACTTTATGAGAAAGGATATACAACAAGATGCTTCTATCCCAGAAATATTGGAAAACATAGAAAGAGAATATATAAGGGAAGAGGATTGGGAGGTAAAGGAAAATGCTAATGAATCTAGGAGCTTCGGGAATTTTTTAAGTTATTTTTTAGATAAAACTTTAAAACATCCTTCAATATTGTATAAGTTCTTTCCAAAAGAAGCTGTAGAGAAACATTTTGCAAGAGAAATCCATATTCATAAGTTACCATTCTCTTTATATATTCCTTATTGTGTAGGGTGGTCTTTTGCAAATATTCTTAAGCATGGATTGAAAACACCAACACTTACATCAAAACCTGCAAGACATCTAGATTCAGCTATTAATCATTTAGTAAATTTTATTTTCTTAACAGCACAAGAGTGGACTGGTGCCATGGCTGTATCAGCATTTGATTTGTATGTAGCTCCTTTTGTAAGTCATGATAATCTAGATAACAAAGCTATAAAACAAAGACTTCAATCCATGCTCTTTGAATTGAACTATCCTTCCAGAATGGGGTTTCAATCTCCATTCTCTAACATTACTATTATCATAGATACTATAAAGAGTATATTAGATTCAGAGGCAATAGTAGGTGGTAGGAAAGTTGGAACATTAGGGGATTATATAGAAGATGCAATAAGAGTTGCAAAAATATTAATTACTCTTTATAATGAAGGGGATGCTACAGGTTCACCAATGACTTTCCCCATACCGACTATAATGTTGACAAAAAATTTTGATTGGAATAATACTAAGTGGGATGGTCTGATTTACGATATATTTAACAATTTAGCTAGAAGAGGCACATTTTATTTACTAAACGGATATGCTACAAATGTTGAAGCTTTATATGCAATGTGTTGTAGACTTACTATAGATGTAGCAAAAGTAACAACATTCAATTTGAATGATATTAAAAAAGAATCGGAAGAATTATACGAATTTCTTCAAAAAGATGGGTATGCAAGAGGTATGTGGGCTATTCCAGATGCCACTGGGTCTATAGGTGTTATAACTATAAATTTACCTAGATTATCATATCTAGCAAAAGGTGATGAAGGAAAATTAAAGGAATTATTACTAGAGGATATGAGATTAATTAGAGAAACATTAAAAGTAATGAGAGGTAGATATGAAAAAAGTCTAAGAGTTGGATTAATGCCTATGACAATAAGATATTTAGGTACATTATCAAATCACTTTAGTACTTTTGGTTTAGTAGGTTTGCCTGAAGCAGCAGCTACTTTTTTAGGTGAACCAAACTTATGGTATGATCTAGATAAAAACAAGGTAGAAAAAGCTATAAAATGGATGAAAGAAATAGTTTCTTTTGTAAGAGAAGTTGCTGAAGATTTTGAAAAAGAGGATGGAATTCTTTATAATGTTGAAGAAGTCCCTGCAGAGTCGACTGCATATAGAATGGCTAGCGCTGATTATAAAAAATATAAAGAAGCTGTTGAAAAAGGAGATTTTTTCATTCCCACAGATAAAGGTGTACCTTTCTACTCAAATAGTATTATTCCTTATTATGCCAAAGCTTCTATCTTCCAAAGAGCTAAGTGGGAAGGAGAGGTACAAAGTGAATTCACGGGAGGGGTAATGATGCATCTATTTATGTATGAAGTGCCAGATGTAAAAGCATTAATAAAACTTGTAAAAAGGATCGCTACCGAAACAAAAATAGTATACTTTAGCATAACTCCTACGATTGCAGTATGTAAAAAATGTAGGTGGAATGGTGTCGGTGTTTTTGAGAAATGTCCAAGGTGTGGTGAGAAAGTGGAATTATGGAGTAGGATTGTGGGTTATTATAGGCCTTTGAGTAGTTGGAATATAGGAAAAGTAGCTGAATTTAGAAATAGGTATCACTATTCTACTATTAATGGTGAAGGAAAATATGCTAAAGATATATTAGAAACTTCATAGCTATGCTATTAAAAATATCTGGAATCAAGGAAAATAGCTTATTGGATGTTTTATTTAATATCTCTTTTGTTATATGGTTTACAGGTTGTAACTTTAGATGTCCTTTTTGTTTTAATCGTGATGTAGTCTTAGGGAAGGGTGTAGAAGTTCCTTTAGAAGAGTTGTTGGATAAAATAAAAGATAATAAAGGTTTTATTGACTATGTACAAGCTACAGGAGGTGAGCCTACATTACAAGAAGATGGATTGATTGCTTTATTCAAAGAAGTAAAAAAATTAAACATAAAGACAAGCTTAAACACAAATGGGAGTAATCCAGACGTAATAAAAAGACTTGTAAATAAGAAGCTAATAGACCATATAGCTATGGATATAAAAGCTCCATTAGAAGAAAAAGTTTACAAAATTGTTACAAATACTAAAATTGAAAATATAGTTAATAGAATAGAAAAAAGTCTTAGAATAATAAGGGATAACATAAATTTTATAGAATTACGTACTACTGTTATACCAAATTTCGTCGATTTTAATGAAGTATGTAACATTGCAAAATTTCTTAAAGAATTCTTTAAAAAGAAAAAGTTCTACTATGTTTTACAACAATTTTTACCTACTGAAAGTGTAATAGATAAAAAATTCAGAGATTATCCAACTTATACACATGAAGATCTTAAAAATATGGCAAAACATTTGAAAGAAAACATTGGCTTGGAAAATGTTGTAGTAAGAAGTCTAAACGGCATAGAACTTATATAGAGGATGCAAAATAGAATCTTTCTTTATTATGACAAAT
>CAYMVK010000009.1:0-13455 GCA_964394105.1 Candidatus Woesearchaeota archaeon
ATTTAGTTACCAGAATTTTCATTATATAATTCTTTTTTATTCTACATTTTTTCAAATAATATTCAGGTGATCGGGCTAGGGGTACCGCGAGGAGGAAGCTCCGCCCACCGTTAAGCCAAATGCCGAAAGGCATCGGGCGAGAGCCCGGTAAGGGAACAGAAACGAGACCACCTTTGAGATATGGCGATGAAGCCTATGAAGGGGTTTGTGAAAATCCTGAGATAACAGGCAGAGGACCTCAAAGGAAAGGGTGCAACGGCCCGCCTTGGTGGTGCAAGGAAAAATCCGCTTAGTAGAATCCCCTAAATACAGAAGGCGGGCTATAGCCCGATCACCTATTTTAACTTTTGTTATAGAAAGAATTAATTTAGCATTGCAATTTACAAAGATAATAGCAAAATGCCAAAATCACCTTTAAGTAGAAGAATTAGGGTTTCACTACCCCCTTCTGTAGGAGGCCTTATGAGATTTGAAGAAATGTATAAGTCTTATTTTGTAATAAAACCAGAATGGATTCTTATTATTGCTACGTTAATTTGTATTTTCTTAATAGTGTTAAATTTAGTATTTATGAAAACTGGATTAATATACTAAAAATAAAAATGCTGGAGAATATAAAAAAGATTGAGCAGGAAATTAAAGATTTCTGGAAAAAAATTTCTTTAAGAAATAAAGTAATGTCAGAACTAAAGAAAAGGAAGAAAAAATATTTCTTACTTGAAGGTCCGCCTTATGTGAATGATAAACCTCATGTTGGACATTTAAGAGGATTAGTTTATAAAGATGTAATGATAAAATTCAAATTTTTGGAAGGATACGACATCTATTTTAGACCTGGCTTTGATACACATGGATTGCCAATAGAGGTGAAAGTAGAAAAGACTTTAGGTATAAAAGAAAAAAGAGAAATTGTAGAGAAAGTAGGAATAGATACTTTCATATCAAAATGTTGGGAATTTGCAAAAGGTAATGAAAAAAGATGGTTAAAAGTTTATGAGTCAATAGGGCATTGGTATGCGTGGAAAAATCCTTATTTGACATATTCAAAAACATATATAGAGACAGAATGGTATATTTTTAAGAAGATTTGGGAAAAAGGTTTAGTTTACTTAGGTAAAAAACCAATTCATTGGTGTCCTCATTGCCAAACAGCATTATCGGGTTATGAAGTTACAGATGAATATGCGAATATAAAAGATCCTTCAATTTTTGTGAAATTTAAATTAAAAGGTGAAGAAAAAACATATTTATTAGTTTGGACAACAACCCCTTGGACTTTAGTAGCCAATGTTGCTATTGCAGCACATCCAGATGAATATTATGTTAAGGTGAAAGTAGGAGATGAGTATTTAATTTTAGCAGAAAAAAGGTTATGTGTTCTTGATGAAATAGGTGTTGAATACGAAGTTGTTGACAAATTTATAGGTAAGAAATTAGAAGGATTAAAATATGAACCTGTAATAGAAAATGAAATCCAAAATAAGTTTAAGAAAAATAATAAGGCTCATAAAGTGTATATGAGTATACCTATATTAAAGAAAAGAGAAGCTTCTAAGGTATTGTTAAAGAAAGAAGAAGAATTATCAGGTGAATTATATGAGCATTTAGTAACAATGGAAGAAGGTACAGGTTTGGTTCACATAGCACCAGGGCATGGAAAAGAAGATTATGAGTTTGGAAAATTCTATGGATTGCCTGTTTATTCCCCTGTAGATGAAGAAGGGAGATTTACAATAGGCAAGTGGAAAGGGATTAAAGTAAGGGACGCAAATGATGATATAATAAATTACCTAGAAGAGAGAGGATTTTTATTTTATGCAACTACTATAGTGCATAGATATCCTTTATGCTGGAGATGTAAAACTCCTTTAATTTTCAGACTTAGTGATGAATGGTTCATTAATATTCAGAAAAATAAGAAAGAAATGTTAAAATATATAAATAAAGTCAAGTGGTACCCTTCTTTTGCTAAGATCAGGATGATAAATTGGGTTACGAATGAAGAGGATTGGTGTATTTCTAGAAAAAGATTTTGGGGAACTCCTATTCCGATTTGGATGTGTGAGAATTGTGGGAATATTGTTGTTATAGGGAGTATAGAAGAGTTGAAGGAGAGAGGAAAATTGAAAGAGGATATAAAAGATTTGCATAGAAATGTAGTAGATAAAATTGTTTTCAAATGTGAAAAATGTGGTGGTATTATGCGCAGAGTTAGAGATATCTTTGATGTATGGTTTGATGCTTCAGTAGCTCCTTATGCAACATTTGATAATTTTGTGAGAAATAGAGAAGAATTTAATAGATATTGGAGGCCGGATAGAATTATAGAAGGTCAAGATCAGATAAGAGGTTGGTTTGACAGACTTTTAGATACATCTGTAGCAGCTTTCAACGATTACTCCTACGAATCTGTTTGCATGATAGGTTGGGTAGTAGATGAAAAAGGAGAAAAGATGAGTAAGAGGTTAGGAAATGTGGTATGGGCAGAAGATGCTTATAACGAATTAGGTGCAGATATATTGAGATTCTATATTCTTTGGGAAACGGCTATGTGGGACGTTATGAGATTTAGCTTGAGAAGAGCAAAGAAAGAAGTTGGTAAATTTATGAATGTTCTTTTAAATACTTTGAGATATTTGAATGAGAGAGGAAAGGATGTTGGTTATGATATAAAAGATCTAAAATTTGAAGATGTATGGATCATTTCAAGATTTAATAGATTAGTTAAGGATGTAACTACTTATATCGAAGAATATCAACCTCATTTAGCGACTAGATCTATATTTGATTTTGTGATTAAAGACTTATCAAGATGGTATATAAAATTAGTGAGAAAGAGAGTACAAGAGAAAAAAGAATCTACACCTATTGGAATTTTAAGAGAGATTATGCATAAGCTCACTATTCTTATATCCCCAGTTTGCCCACACGTTGCGGAGTATATCTATCAAAATATTGAAATGCAAAATAAAAAAGAATCAATATTTTTTGAGAGATGGCCAGAATATGACAAATCTAAAATAAGCGATTCTATTGAACAAAAAATGGATTTAATAAGGAGGATATATGAATTTGTTGAATATTTAAGAGATAAAAAAAGAATTAAGTCAAGATGGAAATTAGAAGCTGTATATTTACCAAAAGAGTTTAAGAGTCAATTGAAAGATTTGGTAGATGTGATAAAGAATATTCTTAATACTAAAGAAGTTGTTTTTGGAGAAGGTGGCTATATGGAGGAAACAGAATTGGGAAAAATAGGAATTTCAGAACAATTTGACATAAAAGATGCATTTATATCTGAGTTGATTAGAAGAGTACAAGAAATGAGAAAAAAGAAGAGGTATAAAGTATACGAGTTAAAAGAATTATTTATTGACTGTGATGATAAAACTAGATCAGTAATAACAGAATATAAAGAAGAAATAGAAAGAAGAACAAATTGCAAGATCATATACAAAAAATTGAAAGAGTTTAAGGAATTTTCTATATTTGGGTATACTGTAAAATTCTATGTATAATCCTTTGTTTTCATTGAAGAAAAAAGAAATATTTTAAATGGAGCTTTAAGTCGATATTCTTTTATGGGTAAGTATAAAATAGATTTTAGAGAGATAAATAAAAAGTGGGCCAAGGAATGGTATTCTAAAGGAATATTTAATGTAGATCCAATTGATAATAAAAAGAAATTTTTCGTTAATGCTCCATATCCCTATCTAAATGCCCCTCTTCACTTGGGTCATGGATATACTTATGTTACTGCAGATATAATTGCGAGATATAAAAGACTAAGGGGTTATAATGTATTGTTTCCTTTTGCATTTCATGCAACTGGCACAACTATTATATCTATATCTATTAGACTGAAGGAAAATGATCCAAAAATAAAAGAAATACTTAAAATATCGGGCATACCTGACAAATTATTCAAGAAATTTGAAGATCCCTATTTTATAGTAAACTATATAAAAAAGAGAGATAAAAATACAATTACTCTTTATGGTTTATCTATAGATACTAGGAGATTCTTTACTACAATAGACGAAGATTATAAAAAATTCATTCAGTGGCAATATATGAAATTAAAAGAGAAAGGACTTGTGATTCAAGGTACACATCCTGTAATCTGGTGTCCTAGATGTAAATCACCTACGGGATCTCATGACAGATTAAAGGGTGACGAGGCAACAGTTGTAGAATATTATCTTATAAAATTTAAAGTTCGTAATTTTAAAGGTTATAAAGAACTAGTTTTGCCTTGTGGAACGTTAAGACCAGAAACTACCTATGGAGTAACAAATATCTGGATAAATCCAGATAGCATTTATGTTATTGCTAAAGTAGATGGTTCTAAATGGATTATATCCAAGGAAGCTATAATTAAGTTGAGAGAACAATTAAGAAGAGTTGATATCTTAGAAGAATTTCGTGGAAAAGAGTTAATAGGGAAAAAAGCTATTAATCCAGTAAATGATAAAGAAATTTTGATATTACCTGCAAACTTTGTAGATAGTAATGTTGCTACAGGGGTAGTTATGAGTGTTCCTGCGCATGCACCCTATGATTGGATTGCTTTACAGGATTTGAAGAAAAATCTAAAAGAGATAAAATCTATGTATGATTTGGATGATAAAATAGTTAAAGAAATAGAGAGAATAAAGCCAATTATAATTATAGCTACACCTACCTTTAAAGATATACCTGCAAAAGAAGTCTGCAATAAATTTGGAGTAAAATCTCAACAAGATGTTAAAGAACTTGAGGGAGCAACAGGTTATGTATACAAGGAAGAGTTTTATAAAGGAGTTTGTTTAAGTAACTGTGGCCCTTTTGAAGGAAAAAAAGTATGTGAAATAAAAGATGAACTAGTTAAATACTTTAGAAAAGAAGGTTTTGCAGACTCTATGTTTGAAACAAGTGAGCCTGTTATTTGTCGTTGTAACACGAGATGTTATGTTAAGATATTGGAAAATCAATGGTTCCTTAAATACTCAGATAAAAAATGGAAAGAAAAAGTGAAAAAATGGATAGACAAAATGAAAATTACACCAGAAGAATATAAAGAAGTATTTAAAAAAGTTGTAGATTGGTTAAATGATAAAGCATGTGCAAGACAGACTGGTTTAGGAACTCCTCTGCCTTGGGATCCTAGTTGGATTGTTGAAACTCTATCAGATTCGGTTATTTATATGGCCTTTTATACAATAGTTCACAAAATAAGAGAGTTGAAGATAAATGTGGAGAAATTAAATGAGAAATTCTTCGATTATATATTTTTGGGTATTGGTGACATAGACGAGTTATCGAAGGAATTAGGGATTAATAAAGAAAAGATAGAAGAAATACGCCAAGAATTTGAATATTGGTATGGTTTTGATCTAAGAGCTTCCGCAAAAGAATTAGTCCCAAATCACTTGACATTCTCCTTGTTTCATCATGTAGCAATATGGAATAATGAGAAATATTGGCCAAAGTGGTTTAGTGTAAATGGTATGATCATGGTAGAAGGTGTTAAAATGAGTAAGAGATTAGGTAATTTCATTGTTTTAGATAATATCATAAATAAGTATGGAGCAGATGTTGTAAGAATAACTTTAGCATCATCTTCCGAAGGTTCTTACGATCCTTCTTGGGAAGATAAAAAAGCAGAGGCTTGGTCTAAGAGATTATATGAAATATATGCATTTTATGCAGATAATTGGAGTAAGATAAATGATAAACTAGAAAGAGATATAGATAAATGGTTGATTGAGAAAGCTAAAGAAAGATTAAAGAAAGGTTATCAACATTTGGAAAATGCTAAGTGGAAAAGTGCTGTGGACGAAGTAATAAATGGAATTTGGAATGATATTAAATGGTATGTTTTTAGAGTGAAAGATTCACTTGGTAAGGGCTTAAAAAAAGTTCTAGAATGGTATATTATTTTCTTATCTATCTATGCACCTTTCATTGCAGAAGAAATATGGAAAAATGTAATGAAGAAAGAAGGGTATGTTGCTTTGGCTAGGTTACCTGAAATTGAAGAAATAAATTATAAAGATATAACTAGAGAAGAGATTATAAGGCAAGTATATGAAGATATATTGGAGATATTTAAAGTATTGAGACACAAACCAAAAATAATGAAAATAGCAATACCAGATGAGTGGAAATATAGACTTTTCAAAGAATTAGAAAAAGGAAAAAAGATCTCTGATCTAGTTAAAGAAATACCCGAATGTAAAAAATATGCAAAATATATAAAAGAATGGAAAGAAAAGAAAGCATATTATATAGAAGATAGAAAGGAAGAATTTGAATTAATTAAAGAAAATATTGATTTTTTCAAAGAGAAGTTTAAGCTAGAAAGTGTATATATAATAGAAGAAAAAGATCTTCCTGAATTAAAGAAGAGATATTGTATTCCTGGAAGATTTGCTATTATATTTGAATAAGGCAACAAAAAGTATCGTAAACGGGATGAGTGTGTGGTATTCTATTAATGATGAGGATTTTATTTTTGAGTTTTAACTTATTCAATAAATTGATATAGTCTTCATATGTGAAATGAAAAGCACCTAATTCAAAAGGCCATATTTTTTCCATTATAAGTCTTGCTTTTTCCTTTGGTAATACTTTATCTATGATTAAGACATACTTTTTTGAGCATTTTATCATATTTTTTATTACAATTCCTTTGCTTTTGTCTTCTATGTGATGTAACACATCAAAGGTAAGTACTAGGTCGTATTTTTTATTAAATTCTAAATTTTTTGTTATATCTAAGACCATGACTTTTGTATAGCCATTTTTTAGAGCCTTATTTAGTAAATTTTTATTTATATCTATCCCTATTAATTCTTTATATTTTATTCTTAAATTATTTAACAGTAAAATAGTAGATCTTCCCGTTCCACAACCAAAATCTATTATATCTTCTAAAGTAACATCTTTTAGATAATTTTCTAATCTATAACCAATTTCTTTGATATCCTTTATAATGTCATGTGTGTAAAAATGTCCGAAGAGAGTGTAGAATGTTTGTTCAAATACTTTTAATAATTTTGCAGATTTGGAGCACATGGTTCATGATTTATAAAGTGTTTTCATTTTTAAAATTTGTAAGAATAGGGTAAATAGAAAGAGAAAGATGAATATAAACGCAATATTTAAAAAAAGTTGTTTAAATTGTGGTAGAGATATTTCTGCTGAGAGATTGATAAAAATAGGTGTTTGTTACGATTGTCTTAGGAAGTATCCACGAGATCTATTAAATAAAAACCTATTTGAGAGGATAGAAACAACTTTTTCTTTATTAAAAAAAGAGAAGACATTAAAAAGTTTTAAACAGTATTACGAAAGAATTAAAGATTTAAATGATTTTGAGAGATTTTTTGAAAAAATTTTAGGTAATAAACCATGGTCTGCTCAAAGGACGTGGGCAATAAGAGCTCTAAATGGGAAAAGTTTTACTATTATAGCTCCTACAGGTGTAGGGAAAACAGTGTTTGGTATAATACTTAGTTTGTATCTAGTATCAAGAAGAAACAAGAAAATATATTTCATTCTTCCAACAATTTCACTTGTGGACCAGGTCTATGAAAAAATGAGTAGCTTTAGAGACAAAGTAGATATTGCTATAAGAATTTTGAAATACTCATCTAGTTTATCATCTAAGAAGAGAAAAGAAGTAAAAGAATTAATAAGAAAAGGAGAATTTGACATACTCATAACTACATCACAATTTTTAACAAAAGGTTATGAAACTTTACTTTATGATAAAAAATTCGATTTAATTTTTATAGACGATGTAGACGCTGTGCTAAAATCCTCTAAGAATGTAGATAAGATATTTTTTCTTCTAGGATTTGACGAAAGTGATATTAGACTAGGTATGGAACTTATTAACTTGAAATCTAGATTGATATCTACTAGAAATAAGAATAAATTGGAAAGTATAAAGAATAAAATAGAGGAATTAGAGAGAATATTAGAATATAAAATAAAAAAGAAAGAAATAGGGCAAATTTTAGTATCTTCTGCTACGGGGCGTGCAAGAGGTAGACGTGTTAAACTGTTTAGAGAGTTATTAAAGTTTGACATAGGAGGTATAGGAGAAGGTTTGAGGAACATAGTTGATTGTTATGAAATAGGAAAAAATTATGAAAAACTTTTAGATTTAGTCAAAAAATTGGGTAAAGGGGGTCTAATTTTTGTTTCAAAAGATTTAGGGATAGAAGAAGCAAAGAAAATTGAAAAATATTTGAGAGAGCATGGTATAAAGGCCGAGCTCCTGATAGGAGAAGAAAGAAACAAAGAAGATATAATAGATGGTTTTGAATCCGGAGAATTTGATATCTTGATAGGTATTTCTCACTATTATGGTGTGTTGACAAGAGGCTTAGATCTACCAGAGATAATAAGATATGCTATCTTCTATGAAGTTCCAAATTTCAAAATAAATGTAACTAAAGGCCTTACAAATGTATTTTTCATGTTATCAATCCTATCTATATTGGCAAAGTATTTTGATGACAGGGAGTTAAAACAAATGCTCAAAATATCTAGAGCCTATATAAGAAACTTATCACCTTCTGCAATACTTATTGTAAATAACTTCTTAAGTGGTATCGAAACAGAAAAATCGGTTTCAAAATATATAATGGAATTTTTAGAATTTATTAAGAAAGTTAGGGATAAAATATTAGAATATGTTGAAGATGAGAAAAAATTCTCTAAATTAGAAGAATATCCTTACGCAAAATTTTACAAAGAGAACGGAGATGTATTCGTTTTGATTCCGGATGTTGCCACGTATATTCAGGCTTCTGGCAGAACATCAAGATTATATGCAGGAGGTATTACCAAAGGATTGAGTATTATACTTTCTGATCATCAACAGCTAATAAATGGATTAGAAAGGAAGATGAGGTGGAGATTTTTTGGTTTTTCTCTTAAAAAGATTGACGAAGTAGATATAGAAGGCGTATTGGAAGAAATTGATAAAGACAGAAAGAGAGTGTATATGTTTAAAAAAGGTATTTTTAGAGAAAAAGTAGAGGATCCCATAAAAACAGTGTTATTTATTGTTGAGTCTCCAAATAAGGCAAGGACAATTGCAAATTTTTTTGGTAAACCGACTAGGAGGAGATACGATGATTTAATAGTTTATGAGATAACTACAGGTAAGTATTTATTGAATATAGTAGCTACTGTTGGTCATATAGTAGATTTGATAGAAGACGAGGGGTATTACGGAGTTATAGTCGATAAAAAACAAAATACATATATTCCTGTTTATGGAAGTATCAAAGTAAGTGATAAATATGGACAATTTGTATCCTTAAAAAGATATCCTGATTTGAAAGAAGGCGAGTATAAAGATAAGAGAGATATAATAGACGCATTAAGAAAATTAGCAGAGGAAGCAGATTTAATCTTAATTGCAACAGACCCTGACATAGAGGGAGAAAAAATTGCATGGGATGTATACACACTACTTAGATATCTTAGCAAAGATATAAAAAGAGCTGAATTTCACGAGGTGACATTACCAGCTATTCTTAATGCAATAAACAATCCTAGGGAAATTGATTTTAACATGGTAAGGGCACAAATTGTTAGAAGAATAGAAGATAGATGGATAGGTTTCGTATTGAGTAGAAAAGTTCAAGAAAAATTTAAGAAACCATGGTTATCTGCTGGAAGAGTGCAAACTCCTGTTTTAGGATGGGTAATAGATAATTTTGATAAAAGGCAAGAAGATCTTCATTATTATTTTAGAGTAGAAACTGATAAAGGAATCTCATTTGTATTTGATGAACCTTCCTTAAAAAAGCAAGATACTAAATCTCTTAAAAACTTTATTGATAAAATCAAAAAATCAAAAATAGAAATAGTTAAACTAGAAGTAAGAGAAGAAGAGATAAGTCCTTTATCGCCTTATGATACAGAGAAAATGATAGCAGACGCTTCTTTATATCTAGGTTTCTCTGCTGCGAAGACAATGGCACTAGCACAAGATCTTTTTGAAGCAGGTTTGATTACCTATCACAGAACAGATTCTACTAGAGTTTCTTCTGCTGGTATAGAGGTAGCTAAGCAGTATATAAATACTGAACTTCGAGACCCTTCACTATTCGTACCTAGGCATTGGGGAGAGGGCGGAGCACATGAATGTATTAGGCCTACAAGGCCTGTGGATAGAGATGATCTTGAAGAGATGATAGAATTAGGATTCATACAAGGGAATATTACAGAGGATCACTTAGATCTTTATGATCTTATTTTTAGGAGATTCATAGCATCTCAAATGAGGAAAGCCAAAGTAAAAAAAGTCAAGTATACTTTAAAGATTCTTGACAAAGAGATAACAATAGAAGGAATTGGCGAAACAATAGATAAAGGATTCTTTATTATATATAAACCTATTTTCTTCACCAAATTACCTATTATACACAGTAAATTTATAACACCTATCAAAGTCACTTATTGGCTAGATTCCAAGATAGAGCTTTATACACAAGGTAGTTTAATATCAGAAATGAGAAAAAGGGGTATAGGGAGGCCTTCTACATATGCAACAATAGTTTCAAAACTATTGGAAAGAGGTTATGTTATTGAGAGTAAAAGGAAATATCTTATTCCAACTAAATTGGGCAGGGAGGTATATAGGTATTTAGAGAGTAATTATAAAGAATTTGTTTGTGAAGAAAGAACTAGGTTATTAGAAGAGAAGATGGATAGAATAGCAGAAGGAAACGAAGATTTTATAAAGATTTTGGATGAACTTTATCAAGAGATCCAAAGAATAGAAAAAGTTGCAGTATAGTACTTAAATCTTTCTAACAAAATATTTAAAAGGAATATAAGTAAAGTAGAATAAAGATGCAAGAGGAATTTGGAGAATTTGGAGAGGGTGAGAACAAAGAGATGGACCAAGAAGCATGTAGAGAAGAAGTAGAAAACTTATTAAGTGACTATGAAGTTGGTTTAATAACAAAACATGAATTAATCGAAAAATTAACAGAGCTAGCTGATCAAGGTTGTGAGGCAGCGGAGGAAGCTCTAGATGAGATAGAGAGCGAAGAGGAGGGTGGCTATGATCTTGAAGAAGGAGAATATGAAGATATCGAAGCTGATCTAGAGTAATAATACTCTTAATAGAGGATAAAAATAATTACATTTCTTTTGACTATTTTTCTTTTTAATTTTAAACTTATATTTTTAACTCTTTCTAGACTGTATAATAATAGATCCCGCGGTAGCTCAGCTGGCAGAGCGCCCGGCTGTAGAAGGGCCTGAGAGGAGCGATTGCTCTGCTATGAAGGTACCTCAGTCGGGCAGACACCGGGAGGTCGCCGGTTCAAATCCGGCCCGCGGGATACACTTTATATCTTAAAAATGCGTGGTACTCCTTTACTCATAGTTTTTGAAGGGATAGATTTTTCAGGAAAGAGAACACAGGCAGAATTACTTGCAGAGTACTTAAAAAGCAAGGGATATAGTATTTCTCTATATTCCTTCCCAGATTATACTACAACAACTGGAAAAATATTAGAAGAATATTTGACTATGAAAAGAAATTTAGATTCGAGAATTGTTGCGATGTTATATGCTATTAATAGATTAGAAAAGTTAAAAGAAATCGAAAAAGACATAGAAGAGAATAAAATAATAATATTTGATAGATATATTTACTCGAATATGGCATACCAAATGGCTAATGGTTTAGACTTAGAGTGGCTTAGGATGCTGGATATTTACATGCCAAGACCAGATCTAGTAATATTTCTGAAGATTTCCCCAGAAGAAGCACTTAAGAGAAAAGGGGAATGTGATAGATATGAAAAATTAGAATTTTTGAGAAAAGTAGAAAGGATTTATGAAAAAATGGCAAATGGCGAAATAAAAACAAATGTTAAATGGTATATAGTTGATGGATCTAAAAGTATTGGTGAAATTCATAAAAAAGTTGTTGAAATAGTTGAAAAATTTTTATGAAGTCAGTACTCGGCAAAATCATCATATATCAGAGGCGACAGTATTCATCATTCAAAGAGATATACATATGCTAAATTTTTATCTTTATCTATTTCTACACGAACTCTAATTTTTCCAGGAGGTTTTTTAATCCCTCTTTTCCATATTTTTTCGTTTAGTTTAGGATCTAATTTTATTTTATCGACTTTACAATGTTTTTTTATGAAATTTCTTATTATATTTATAGCTCTTTTTGCTCTTTTCTTCCAAGAATAATCATATAATTTTTTCCTTAGATTTATTGTATATATTTTTTCTTCCATTTTTATTTCTTTAGTTTTACTCTTCTCCAATGTCTTCTAATGTGCCTATTCATCCTTCTTCTCAATAAAATACCTCTCTTTAGGCCAAATGCTTTTATAGCAGCCCAAATAGGTGCAAGTTTATTTGCCTTTATTTCTTTCCCTAGACGTATCTTCTTTCCTCGAGGCTTTACATGCGCCATCTTAATGGTTTAATTTTGTCTGTGCTTAATATTTAGTGATTAATAATGCACGATAAAAGATTGATGGATCTTTTAAGGTTTATCTTCTTTGTTAACTTCGCTACTTTATACATTATTTTCCTGCTGGCAGTTCAGAACTATATAGGAGATGGGTTAACAGACCTAATACTTATTAATTTATACTTTGTAAATACCTTTTTCTTTTATTGTGTAGTGAATGCAACAACTTCAAATATTTTGTAATCCTATAAAAATTCAAGATGATTGTAGACATTTATACAATTTTTATTGTTATATTAATTCTTATATCTATTTATCTTATAATAAAAGTAGTAAGTCTTGCTATTAAGCTAGGAGTTTTTCTATTTTTACTCCTGTTAATATTCAGTTTAATAAATTATCTATGGATTCAAAGAGATATTTCTATTATAGGAACAAAGAACATAGTACTGGGTATTAGAGATCCAGAAAGCAATGAATTTGAAACCGCTATTCTATTAAGTGAAAATATTACCAAAGGATTTACATCAGAAGAATTGAAGAATCTTAATATGTATATTAAGGAAAATAAACTCGACGAATATAGAAAGAAAAATAAAATACTATTTATAATATGGATAGACAGAGATAAAGTTAGAGATTTTCTTAAAAATAAGATAGTTTATCAATATCAGTCTTATCAGTTGAGTTTATCAAAAGAAGATATTTTAGATTTGTTAGCAAGTGATAATCCTTTCAGAGATTTTGCATCTATACTATCAAATTCTTTAGAAATTGTCGGTGGAGTAGGGTATATAGAAAATTCCCTTAGAGAATTATTTAATAATGATGAGAACTTATTTAAGGCTAGTTTATTCATTAGTTCGATAGATACAACTAAATTGGAGCCAACTAATGTGAAGAATATAATCTCTATTTATAAAAAAGGAGTGTTGAATATGTATCCAGAATACTTATTATTAAAATTAACTAAAGTTTTTCCAGTGGATATA
>CAYMVK010000010.1:0-226 GCA_964394105.1 Candidatus Woesearchaeota archaeon
AAGTATAAGATGCTTTGGTTAGCAAATTAACAATAGTTCTCTCAGGAATCCCTTTATTTAAAATTTTCTTGCCCTTGTCAGTCAAAGTAACAATTTCATAAATTTTTCTATCTATTTTAACCAAATTTTTTGAATGTAGCCATCTAATTCCTCTATATACCGCGTCTTTCGATAAAGATGTCAATTCAGCAATTTCTTCAGGTTTTGCATTATCCTTATCTAGCAA
>CAYMVK010000010.1:236-13407 GCA_964394105.1 Candidatus Woesearchaeota archaeon
TCTCAATAATGTGCAACTCTTCCATACTATAAAAGTGGAAAAATAAAAATAGTGAAAATAAAAATATCCTTGGAAAATCTCAAAGTCTATTATGATAGCTTACATACTTGGTGCACATGGAGTTGGGAAGACAACTGTCCTAAATTTGCTAAAAGAGAAATTAGGTGAAAATTGGATAATTATAAACTTTGCTGACGAGATGCTACCTCTCATAGAAAAACTAGGCATAAGTAGGGATGAAATGAGGACTAAGTTGGATTTAATAACATATAGAAAAACTCAAAATGAAGCTTCTAAAAATATAAAGAAGAAAATAAGGAAAAATAAGGGCAAAAATTTTATTATTGATTCACATGCAGTTGTACCTACTCAATTTGGGCTATGGCCTGCATTTCCGTTAAATATTATAAAAAGGATTAAACCAGACATTATAATTTATATTTATGCAACTCCACAAGAAATTATGAAAAGAAGAAAAAAAGATCTGTCTAGAAAAAGGTCTTTAAATATAAACGAAATAAAAGAAGAATTAGAAACAAGTGAATTTTATTGCTATATATATTCAGTTCTAAGTGGAGCTCCTTTATTCAAAGTGCACAATAAGGAAGGTAAATTAGAGGAAACAGTAAAAGAAATATTAGAAGTTATTTCAAAATATAAATCAAGGTAGAAATACTCCAGCTTTTATCTTCTCTGGTAAATATTTCTTTGAAATATACTCTATACCTTTGCTAGCAAGGGCTTGTATCTCCATTTTGATATTTCTCTCTAGCATTAATTTGAATTCCTTTTGCCACTCTTTTGCCTTGAACCATGGATAATTCATCAATTCTTTAAGCCTCTTTTTATCTATTTCTTTGAGTTTTATTACTATTTCGTCTGGAAGATTAAAATCTTCTTTATCTTCAACAGTTAATCCCAAGAATTTTGCATCTGGAACTGCCAATTCTTCAGAAAGATATGCCAAATTTATAGACCCTCTCTTTACTACTGAAAAAATATAGAATCCCCATGGATCACAATCAGTAAGCACATAGACAGGTAAATCCCACTCATATCTTAATCTATGTAATAATCTTCTAACTGCTCTTGGTGGTTGACCCATACCTGTAACTAGAATTGCATTTAGTTTCTTCCACATTTCATCCTCTACTAATCTAACAAAAGTAGCATCCTTCTCTATAAGCAATACAAAATCAGCTTTTACTTCAACTATATCAAAAACATCTTTCTCTACTATAGCCGGAACACCAGCACCTCCCATACCTTGCTTAGTACCATCTCTTTCTACCTCCCTAACTTCACCTCCAACATAATACCTCTCGATCCACTTCATAGGCCCAACGAGATATCCCCTTCCTGAAGCCCTTATATTCATCTGCTCTCGTACTGCATTCAAAATAGTTTCTAGATCTTCAATAGCAGCATCGCTTTCATGTTGACCTTTTAAAGGTTCTACCCTCATCAAAGGCAAAACGTTGTAATAAACTTCTCTTAAAGATGCAGTTTTACCATTTTTTAGCAAATCATTCGCCAAAGTTGCAATTAATAAAGTTAAAGTAAATCTTCTTACTTCTCCTATATCTAAAAAACTTCTTTTTGCTTCTTTGTCACCAAGCCTAAGCCTATCTAACTCTTCATCCCAGACAATATTACTTAATCTCCTTACGGGTAATTTAAGAACCATATCTTTATATAAGTCTATTTGATTAACCAAATTTTTAGCAAGAGCCTTTATTTTAGCTAATATTTCTTTTCTCATATTTTTATCTTCTCTCTAATTAGCATTTCTATCTTATTAAGTATTTTTGTTTCGTCCTCATCTAAAATCTTTGCAAGAGAAGATGCAACTAGTTTCGCGTATTCTTCTAAAATTTTTTTCTTTTTCATTTTAAGTTCAAGAAGTCTCTTTCTAGCTATATATAACTTTAACTTTCTACATACATCTTGAATAGCTAATTTAACTTCTTTATATATTTCTGGGTAATGTGCTATAGCATATTTTGATTCTGAAGTAAAAGGAACCCATACACTAGCGACATGAACTAATAAAATTATATTTTTAGGTTTATCTCCCTCTACATTTATTCCATAAGTCTTCCAATTTACATCTTTTGCGGCTTTAGTTATTACACAAGCAGATTGATCAAATATAAGGGGTACTTTATTAGCATATCTTAATAGTTTAAATTCTTTTATATCTCCACCATAAGCAATACCTACTTCGACTAGGAAAGGCATACCTCTATAAGACTTTGGTGTTCTCGTAACAGCAGAAACAAACTCTGGATTGAATAATTTCTTCATTATTTTTTCTATATTTGGACTCCCTATTGGAGATAAACATTTTGAAGGAGGAGCTCTTACTTTAACTGATCTTATAGCATTTAATAATCTTCTTATCTCATCTGCAGTTAATTCCTTAGGTGATTTATTTTCTAATTTAGCAACTTCTAAAATTTCTTTAGCAGTATTGACTCCTACTCCAGAAAAATCTCTTGATAAGAAGCTTATTAAATCACTTCTTTTTGTATTTATTATCATCCTAGCTAATATACCATATTCTATGCCAGCAGGATGCGGTTTTATCTCTTTAGGTAATTCTGGATATGTATTCACTGCCCTTTTAAAAACAAATTTCTTTTCACTAGGATCGATGAATATTATAGTTGAGTGAGGATTTGCAATATGAGTTCTCTTTAAATACTCATAAACACTCTTATCTCCCTTTGATATATATTTGCCTTCGATACAAACTTCTATTCTTGTTCCATGTTCTTTCTTAAAACCTTTATAATTACCATATTTATACACTATTGGTTCATTTTTCTTTGTATTAATACCTATATCCATATAATATGCATTTCTCATGCTTAGGGTCTTAGATATTACTCTTATAGGTTTTCCTGTTGTAAGTTGAGCATATAAAGTTACAGAAGATATACCTATACCTTGTTGGCCTCTCTTCTGAATAAATTTAAAGAATTTTGATCCATATAAAAACTTTCCAAAAATATTTGGAGCATATTCTTTTAAAATTCCAGGACCATTATCTTCTACAATTATTCTGTATATATCATTATCTAATTTATCTATTTCTACCATTATTACTGGGTATATTGGATCTTTTCCTCTATTTATTAGTGCCTTAGACATTTCTTCTACAGCATCTAAAGAATTATCTACTGGTTCTTTAACACTAGTTAACATTGCCTTTATTTTAGAGTCAAATCCAAGTAAGTGTTTATTCTTCTCAAAAAATTCTGCTATAGATATTTCTTTTAGTTCTTTAGCAAATTCAAGAGCAAAGTCAATATTATAATCTGCACTCATCTTTTAGGTTTATGCTTTATGATAAAGTCGTAAACAGTCTTGTGCTTTTTACCATTAATTAATAATCTTAAAGCTTCTTTAGCTAAATCAACATTTTCTTCTTCACCAATTATATAAACCATCCCCTTTTTATCATCTATCGCCAGAAAAACTTCACATAAATCTTCTATCTTTTTCTTTGCATAACCTTCCTTACCAATAATTCTACTCATAATCCTTCTCAAATCTTTTTTATTTCTAGATATAGATTTAACATCTATTGCATCTTTCCTAAAATTATCTAATGCAAGTAACATCGCTATATCAAATTTAAAACCAACATCTATTGCATCAATTATATCTTTGACCTCATATAACACATAAGTATTTTCTTCAGTCTGAATGGTTAGTATCTCATTCTTCAAATCTATGGCCAATTTTACACCTAAATTATATTCTATTTTCTTCCTTACTTTTAACACCTTTCTTAATGTATCTTTTGGATATTTAAGAGTAAGGGAATACATAGTAGGATAAGATTATAAGGTAATCTTCTTATTTAATTTTATTTTCTCTAAAATATCTTCTTTTGACAGTTCTATATCATATTTTGAGAAAAACTTTACTAAATTTTCAACATCTCTTTCTAACATTTGCTCAGCTAATGGATGCTCTCTCATTACTCCCATAGAGAGATCTATTAACACAGGCTCCTCATCTAAGTTTAATATGTTCCACTCATTTATGTCACCATGCACAAAATTGCCCTTATTCCACATTATTCTAATCCAATTAAACAATGTATTTGCCCATTTTTGTATATTTTCTTTTTTAGGTGGTTTTCTTTTAATATTAGGTGCTGGTGTGCCATTTTTACCTATAAATTCCATAATTAGAACATTGTTATAATGTGCAATAGGCTTTGGTACTCTTATCCCTAGCTCCCATGTGAGCATTAAGTTTCTAAACTCTTTTTTTGCCCATTCGCACACTATCCCTATTTTTGTTCTTTTAATTTTTCCAAATCTTGGATCTCCAATAATATACTGAAGAATTTTGTTAAAATTCAGTGTCTTGATCCTATATATTTTAATCGCAACAAACTCATCGAACAATGAGCCAATAAATACATAAGCTTCTTTTCCAGGGGATATAACACTATAAATATGATCAAAATATCTATTTCTTCTCAACTTTTCAAGAGTCTTATAAGTAAATTCATCAAATACACCTTCCAATACTTTCAAGTCTTCACTATCTAGAGGCATAATAACTAAATGAAAAACGACTCTTAAAATACATTCTCTAAAATATTATCTAGCTCTTTTAGATATCCTTTTTTTCTCAACCAATTGATTTCTGTTGGAGTGTAAACATCAATAATATCTCCCCTTTCATCGCCCATAACTTCCCAAGGCCTCACTAAGACAATATCCCCTTGTCTAACCCATATTATCCTTCTCTTGCTTCCCGGCACTCTACATAACCTTATCTTCCCATCTGAACATACTACACGCATCATTGCACAGCCTAAAAGTTCATCTACATATCCAAATACTTCCCCCTCTTTAGGTAATTTAATTTTACTTTCAATTTGTTTCTCTTCTTTCTCTTCCCGACCTACCATTTTAGACCATAACTACAACTTGAGCATGAGGTATATTAGCTATTCTTATTATATTTTCTTCTAATACTATCCCTAATTTTAAACCTAAACTCACAGATTTTTCTCCAACTAGGTTTATTATTGTAGCATTTTCAATTGCGTCTAGAATTTCCTCTTCACTCATCTCCTCCCCTCCATAGAATCTGGGATTGACATAGAGTTGAAGATCTCCTTCTTCATATTTTTTTCCAATCAGCTCTTTATCACAAATTGCTACTATTTTCTCTATTAATCCCCCTACTTCCACATAATGCACTTTAACATAAAAATCCCCCATTATACTTTAGGAATTGGGGTTATTGCTCCGCAAGCAAGACATTTTAATAGATAAATTCTACCCTTTTTCATAATAATTGTATCTGGTTTTCCACATTGTGGGCATATAACATAAATCTTAATATATTTCTGCAATTTTTTCTGCAATGCATCTATTGAGAATTTTCCTATAAAAATAGCCTTACCACCATCTAAATTACTATATGTAGCCAGCTCTTTAGAAAAGAATTTCAACATATGGTTTATATCTCTGTTCAAATAATTTGCAATTTTCCCAAAATTAACAACAATAGTTTTGTTTCCACTTATTTCTCTTATAATTTTAGGTATTTCAAATCTCTCTGAAGTAATGACCTTTTGGGGCATGTTTTTGTAAGCCCTTTCAAGTAACTCTTCATAAGTATAGGGCCAATCCACCGATTTATCTACCATATTCTTCTAATAAAGAGAACATTACCTTTTAAACTGCTTTATACTTTTCAGGGGAGGGTTCATAGATCTCTCCTTTAATCATTAACTCTTTAATTATCTCTTCTACTTCTTTCTTCTCTATTTTTAGTGCATTAGAAATTTCTTCTATAGTGCATTCTGGATGCTGAACTATGTATTCATAAACTTTTTTCTCTAGTTCTAAGCCATTGTAGATTGTAACAACTTCTACTGGAATTTCTTCCTTGAATTCTTCATTGATTAGTTCATTTGCCGGCTTAAATATAATTTCCTCTTTCTCCGGTAGTTTCTTTATTTCCTTATAGCTCGTTTCTAGTTTTACTCTTTCTTTCTTTAATTCTTTTTTTCTATCCCTGCTTTTTAAATAAAACATATTTACATACCAATATATCAAGAAAAAATCATCTCTTTTGAAGATATATCTTCCTTTTACATATTTCTCATCTCTCCAAACCCTTACTACACCTAAAACATCTACAACATCGTACAAATTTATATTACTAATTTTATAAACATCATTTCCAAAAAATTTAACTCTTATTTTATGCCCAGTATCATCTATTATCTCTAGGTAACCATAATTTTTGTCTTTTGCTATATATTTGTCTATTACATAGCCGGCTACCCTAACTCTTGTATTTTCGTCTAGATCCTTCACCTTGTCCAGTAGGATGTATTTGAACCCTTCTATCATATGGTAGGAAGATATTTACCAAAGGATGGACTATAAATTTCTCCATTTTTAGACAATAGTTTTATTATTTCTTCTAATTCCCCTCTTACTTCATCGTCTGATTTGTCTGCTGGTTCGTAATTCTTAAATTCCTTCAATATTTCACTAAAAGGAACACCATCACTATAATCTGGAGATTTCGCTAATTGAGTAATTATGTTTTTTACTATTTTTATCTTATCTCTCCTACTTTTTGGAGTCTGCGTCATTACTCTATCTATATCTATTTGACCAAGTTCTGGATCATATGCCATTGTTCTAAGAAAATATTTAAACAAATCTATCGCTCTTTGAGCATCTTCCCTAGTCACATATTCTCTTAACTGGATTTTAGCAGATGCTTCAGCTAATCTAATTAAAGCTTCTAATTGTCTAGGCGATATAGGTATAGGAGCATCGGGAGTTCCTGCTGCTTTCTTCCTTAAATTAACATAAAAATTTAAGATCTCTTCTTTTGCTTCCTCTGTTAATTTTGGTTTCACTCTTGTTCTTGCATAAGAGATATACTTCTTTAACAAATCTGGAGGTATCTCTGGCTTAATTTCTTCAGGACTTTTATGACCTTTTAATATATGCTTCGCTATTTCCTTATCTTTCTTAATATCAGGAACATCTCTGATTGAAAATATCAAATCAAATCTATTCAAAAGAGTTGGCGGCAAATCTATTTGGTCTGCTATAGGCTTCTCTGGATCAAATCTACCATACTTGGGATTAGCTGCAGCTAAAATAGTAGTTTCTGCTTTTAAAGTTGCGTGAACATTAGCCTTATCTACTGTAATTATCTGTTGCTCCATAGCAGAATGCATTGCTGCCCTATCTTCTTTACTCATCTTATCTATTTCATCAACAACTGCAAATCCTTTATTTGCTAGGACTAAAACACCAGCTTCAACAGCCCATGTTCCCAACATCTCATCTCTTACAACTGAGGCTGTTAAACCAACTGCAGTAGCTCCCTTTGCAGAAACATATCTTGCCTTTGGAGCTATCTTTGAAAAACTTAGTAGTATAGCAGATTTACCAACACCAGGATCTCCTATAAGCAAAATATGAATATCTCCCCTACTAACACTACCATCTGGTTTAATTTTCTTTACTCCACCAAACAATTGTAATACTAATGCTTCTTTTATCTTATCATAACCATATAATGCTGGAGCAATACTTCTCTTAAGTTTTTCATATATATTTGGGTCCGATGCTAATTTTAGTATTTTTTCCTCATCTTCCTTCGTTATTTCTATTTCCTCATATGTCTGTTCAATTGGTTCAATATTATTTGCCTCGAGTATAAATCCGTACTCTGTACTTCTCCTTTTAGTTGGTAAAAGGTCGACAAATCCGTATATTTTAACTTTTGTTCCAGGAGCAAATTTTTTTACTATTTGTGGATCTGTCAAATCATCTTTTAATATTACTGGTATTCTTGATGGTTGTTCATATCCTTCCAAATTCTCAAAAGAATCTTCAACAATTAACCTCTGAATATCAACAACTTCTTTATCTAACACTAGAAATCTAATTCTTTTTCTACATCCAGGACATATTCTAGGACTTTCTTTTCCAAACTCTATGGTCAGAGTATATCCACAAATAGGACACTGAAGAGTACGCCTTATTTCTATAACCTTAACCTGAGATGCCCTTCTTATAATCCCTTCTATTGTTAAGAATTTCCCTATATCACTGCTTCTTATATCTCTAATCTTCTTTAGAGTAGAAACAGGTAGATTAAAAAATCTAACATGAAGTCTTTTACTAACACCCAATTCTGTCCCCACTTCGTTAAGAACATCTTCTAATAAGGATATAATATATTTTGGCCTACTTAACAAGAGTTCTGTAACTGTAGTATTTCCTACCTTCTTAGATTCAAAAAAAGATGCAAATTTCATAAAATCTATAATCAAAGATGAAAGATTTCTATCTACTAATTTAGTTAAATCATTTTTCATAAATTCTGTAAGGAAAATTTTAAAATCTTGTTTTAGAGATAAAGTCTCTTCTTTAGTTAATTGGAAATCCATAACTAATATATAGGTGAATAAAAAAAGAATTAGGAGTTCCCGCTAACAATTATTCTGCTATTACTTCTACTAGACTATCTATAAGTAAATCTACAGCTCTTCTCAATTCTTCTTCATTCTTAGCAGCTGTACAAACACATCTACCTGTTCTAAATAATAAATATACAAATTCTCTTTCAGGATCTTTTGGATGCTCTATTCTATAAATTATACCAGGAAATAATTCTGGTTCATAAATTGCATTGGGTAATTCATAAATCAATTTCTCCAAAGCCAAATCAATTCCTAAATTCACGGTAGCTACAACATTTTCAATAGATATAATTGGTTTGGATTTTAGAGTTATTCCTGCTTCCTTTAATTTATCCATAATTATTTTTATCACATCATCAATATCTTTTTCAGTTTTTGCACCAGTACATACCATTTTACCAGAAGAAAATAGCAACACTGAAATGCTATCTCTTATTTTTATAATTAATCCAGGGAATTTACTAGGATTAAACTTTACTTGGAAATCTCTGAAGTATTTTGCTACATCTTTCAAAGGTATTTTCTGTCCTATGTCTATTTTTGCTACAATATTTTGAACTGTTACAGAAACTTTCTCTTTTATCTCTTTTCGTAATTTCTCTTTGTCCATCCTTATAATCTTCAATAAAAAGAAACCTCTAATTTAAATAGTTTATATTGAAGGTTGTGTAATTATCATAGAGTAGTCCTAAACATCGAGAATAAGTATATTTGTCACAATCTTACTAAATATATATGGCATTGCTAGAAATTTGGACAGAAAAGTATAGACCAAAAATATTAGATGAGATGGTAGGACAGAAGGAAGTAATAGAAAGGTTAAAAGCTTTTATTCAGAGAGGGACAATACCTCATCTTCTTTTTGCTGGACCTCCTGGTACAGGAAAAACTACGGCGGCATTGTGTATAGCAAGACAATTATTAGGAGAAAGGTGGAAGGATAATTTTTTGGAATTAAATGCGTCAGTTTCAAAGAATACACCAATACTTGTAAAAATCAATAATAAAATTAAAAGAATAACTTTCGAAGAATTAGATAAGATATACTTTGGCAATGATACATTAAAGGAATATGTCAAGGTAAACAATTTGGAAGTATTAACAATAGATGAAAACTATAAAGTCAAATGGGCCAAGGCGTCTGCCATTATTAGACATCTTACATCTAAAATATTGAGAATTTATTTGGAAGGAGGGGGAATCTTAGAATTAACTGGAAATCATTCAGTAATAATTTTAAACGAAAATGGATTAGAAGCGATAAAAGCAAGTGAAATAAAAGAAGGAGATTATCTTTTAAGTTTTGTCACAAAACTTGAAGGAAACGTTAGCAAAATCGATCTATCTGGCTATAAATATGAGAAAGTAACATCAAGAACTGCTGTGATAAATACATTAGAATTAAATAAAAACAATTCTTGCGTTCTTGGGTTATATACAGCCGAAGGAGCAGTAGGATTTAAAGGTCACACATCGGGACAAGTTGTATATACTATAGGTGTGAAAGAAAATAGTCTAGCTAAGCAGATAAGAAGATTTGCTAATCAATATGGCATCAAAATTTATGAAAATTTTGTAGGATCTGGATTTGATAGAAAAAGGTTATCTGCTAGACAGATCAGAATATTAAGTACACAACTAGCCAGATTCATTAAAGACTATTTCTACGATGGAAGAGGATTTAGAGCTAAAAACAAAAGAATACCTCACTTTACATTCTCAGCAAATCTCGAAAGTAGATTAGCTTATCTCAAGGGATTATATCTAGGGGATGGGTCTGGCAAATGGGGCAATGTCGTTAGAATATCCTCGATTTCTGAGGATTTATTAATAGATATAGCCTGGCTTGCAAGGATTTCAGGAATTGAGAGCTCAATATTTGAGAAAGAAGTTAGATTAATATGGAAAGGTGGAATGAAGTGGAAAAAAAGTGATCTTTTGCCAGCTAAACCTATTTTATCATTGCTAAGAAAAATCAAAGATAAAATTAGAGGGAATTGGAGATATGAATTAAGACATCAGTTATATGAAGGTTGTAATAGGATTTCAAAAAGTACACTCAGAAAAATCATAAAAATGATTGATGAATCTAAACTATCTGAAAATGAGAAAAGGATATTAGAACTTCTTAAGAAACTTGCTTATACAGATCTTCATGCTCTAAAAATTAGAAAAATAGAAATAATAGATTATAATGATTTCGTTTATGACATCTCAGTACCAAATAACGAGATGTTCTTCGCTGGAAGTATTCCTATACTGTTGCATAACTCAGATGAAAGGGGCATTCAAACCATTAGAGAAAAAGTCAAAGATTTTGCCAGAACAAGATCTTTAGGTAAAGTTCCATTCAAAATTATATTTTTAGATGAAGCAGATGCATTAACTAGAGATGCTCAACAAGCTTTAAGAAGAATTATGGAGAAATATAGTAGTACTGCTAGATTTATACTAAGTTGTAACTATTCATCTAAAATTATAGACCCTATTCAATCTAGATGTGCTGTATTTAGATTTAAGCCATTAACAAAAAGTGATATAGTAGAATATCTAAAAAGAATTGTAGAAGGAGAAAAATTAAAAATCGAAGAAGGCTCTCTAGAAGCAATTGCTGAGATTGCAATGGGAGATGCAAGAAGAGCTGTAAATATACTTCAAGCAGCTGCTGCAACAAAAGATATTATAACGAAAGATCTTGTATATGAAGTGGCTTCAGTAGCTAAACCAGAAGAAATGAAAGAAGTGTTAAAATTAGCTTTAGAAGGTAACTTTATCGAAGCAAGAGATAAGCTAATAGATATAGTTTTAAGATATGGTATGAGTGGTGAAGATGCAATTAAGCAGATAGTAAGTCATATATGGGGTTTACCAGTTGATGCAAAGAAGAAAATAGATTTGATAGACAAAGCTGGTGAGATAGAATTCAGAATAATAGAAGGTTCAGATCCACATTTACAATTAGAAACATTTTTAGCATACATTGCTAAGCTAAAAGAATGAAAGATATACCTTGGACAATCAAATATAGACCAAAAAGAATAGAAGATATTGTTAATCAGAAAAATGCAAAATTAGCTTTAATAAAATACCTAAATAATTTCCCAAATGTAGAAAAAAAAGCTTTATTTTTTTATGGACCAGCAGGAACTGGAAAAACAGCTTTGGTACAAGCAGCAGCTAGAGAATTGGGTTATGAGCTAATAGAAGTAAATGCTTCTGATAAAAGAGATTTTAAATCCGTTAAAGAAATTATTGGAAATGCATTAAAGAATGCCTCTTTATTTGGAAGAAAAAAGCTAATACTAATAGATGAGTTGGATGGAATAACTGGTTTAGAAGACCGTGGCGGAGTTAAAGCATTAGTAGAAGTTATAAAAGATTGTAAAAATCCCGTTATACTCATAGCTAATGATCCTTGGAAAGATAAATTAAGACCTTTGAGAAATTTAGTAGAAATGATTGAATTTAAACCAATTTCGCCAAGAAATGGAATACCATATCTAGAGAAAATATGTGAAGCAGAAGGTATAAAAGCTGATAGAGCAGTATTAAGAGCTTTAATAGAAAGAAATAATGGAGACTTAAGGTCTGCTGTAAATGATTTACAAACATTGGCCTCTATAAAAAAGATAATTACTCCTAGCGATCTTGAAGTTTTGGGATATAGAGACAAAGAGATTACTGTTTTTGATGCTCTAGTTAGGGTTTTCAAAACAATGAATGTATTTACTGCAATAACAGCTTTTAATAATGTTCCTGATATGGAACTTGATGAAGTTATATTATGGATTGCAGAGAACATACCAAGAGAATATTTAAGGGAAGATGAAATAGCAGAAGCCTATGAAAGGATTTCTAGAGCTGATGTGTTTATGGGTAGAATCATTAGAAGACAATATTTTGGCTTTTTGAGATATGCAAATACACTTGCGACTGCTGGAGTAGCTCTTGCAAAGAAACAGGTTTATAGAAAGTTTACAAAATATTCACCACCAACAAGACTTAAAAAAATAGGAAAAATAAAAAGATATAGAGAATTACTTATAACACTAGCAAAAAGGCTCTCTCAAAAAATTCATGTATCAAGTAGGAAAGCTTTTGAGATATATATACCACTTATTGAGTATATTTATGAAAAGAACAAAAAAATGTTTGAAAGATTAAGAAAGCAATTAAAAATAGATAGATATGAAATAGAAGCTCTTAACACAATTGTCAAACTCAAGAAATTGTGAGATTACCATAAACAACAATCTTTGGCAATACAATTTTTACTTCAATTCCTTTGTTTGTTAGAAATTCTCTTATATTATTTCCAAAATTTTCATGTAATTCCCAACCTTCTATATCATCCCAGTTTGAGATAAAAACATAAATTCTTGTATTTGATGGAATATCAAAAGAAATTTGTTTAGATGTCTTATTAATATAATATTCTTTAATAGAAAATAATGGCAAATAGAAAGAAATTACAGTATTCTTATCAGTTAAGCCAAATATAGCAAAATTATTTGAAAAAGGTACTATATCTTTTACATCTGGTGCATTATCCCCAGATCCATTGTAATTTAATCCAATTCTATATATAGTTGAATCTATAGATAGATTTGTTTCAATATTTCCCGAGACATTATCTAAGATAATTATTGGTCTATTTGAAAATAATATAAC
>CAYMVK010000011.1:0-13236 GCA_964394105.1 Candidatus Woesearchaeota archaeon
CAAATATTTCTTTATTATTATCGTATGTAACTTTGTATTTAATCATATTTTCATCTTCATAAACAATTTGAATTGTTGTAATAGAAGAATTATCTATTTTTATTAAAGGAAAATCTCCTATATAATTTTGCTTGTAATATACTCTATATGTGTCTAAATTTATTGTTATTTTATCATTAGTATAATTTAACTCTTCTTCTTCAAGTATATCTATTAAATTTCCAAATAAATTTTCTTTTACAGCTTGAAAATAGTATTTAGATAAAGGTTTGTTAGTTATTCTCATTTCATCAACAATTCCATCAAAATATTTTGGGTTATCTATCCATGAAATATAACCTAAAATCAGTTTATCAAAAGAATATATTTCAGTGCCTATCAGTGGTTTTTCAAATAACTCTTCTCCATTCAGATAAATATACATGTATTTACCATCGTATACTCCTGCCATATAGACCCAACTTTGATTTGATATATTTCCTACCACGATAGTCTTTCTAAGCCCATTTTCATTTATCCAAAAGGCTACCATATTGTTTGGTTCTTCTCTAAGGTAAAGAGCTAGGCCTCCTCCATAGCTACTTGTTGTAGTGATAAGACCATGCTGACCATAAATAACTGGTTTTATCAAAAGTTCAACAGTGACATTGCCTGTAATATTAAATATTGAATCGTTTCCAAAATCTATGTAACTAGAGCTACCATTAAATTTGGTAGAGTAACCAAGCAATCCTTTGCATAATTCTACATCGTATGCGGTTCCATTATTTTTGTGCGGAGATGAATCCAAAACGGAATTTCCTATCAAGTTCATATGCCAAACACCCAAATAATCTTGCCAAACTTTGCCAGGTTTTTGTATATCTTGAGCATTTGGATTTCCATAATATAACCACAAATATTGATCTTTCCTAGGATCTATTTCATCCATTTTTACCCAAATTATAGCCTTCTTTTCACTAGAATTCCAATATTCTATTTCATAAGGAAGTATTTTATTCATATAGATAAATCGTATGTCTGTTCCATCTTCTTTTGCATGTGAAAAATTGAAATTTGAATCATTAAGTTCAATTTTTAATATAAAATCCTCTACTTTGTCTTCTATTAAGAAAGAGTTTATCTTTATTTTTCTTCTGTATTTCCAATTTTTATTCCACCAAAAATCATATGATTCAGACTTTTCTACTTGTTTTAGAGCATTTTGATTTCTTATATTAAAATAAGAGCATAAAATAGGTACTTCAAGAAACCTGTCTGTCAAAAGATTATTTGGATAAACAAATGCGTTTGATATACTCAACTCACCATCAAAGAATATAAAACCTTTGTCTTTAAACTTGTGTGTAATATTTTCATTCAATAAATCATTATATATTATATTTTGTCCATCACTTAATATTAAGTAAGTATTTTTCCCTTCGATCTTTATGTCTCTATTTGAATACAGGCCCATATGACATATCCCTTCAAATTTTGTCAAATTATTTAAATAAATGCTAAATATTCCTTTATCTATTTTTATATAAGTAATATTATTTGCATATAGGTTATATTCATGAAAGCCGGAAGTTATATTAAGAGTAAGTGAGCTTGTATCACTATGTATCTCTCCAGTTGATTTATCTTTAACGTGTATATCCGAACCGTTTATATATAGCACTGTATCATCAAATCCATAGACGTATAGAGTTGTATTAGATGGATAGAAAGTGCAATTTAATTCAGAATTTATGTTGGTAAAAGAATAAGAGAAATCTATAAAAGAATCAGAAAATTTTAGAGTTTGAGGAGTATCTATATTTGTAATTGCCTTACTATTTAAAGTAATATAAGATGCCTTCAAATTATCTAACAATATATATCCTCCTTCTCTCGGCGATACTTCTATATCAAATATGTAGTTAAATCTTGCGCCAATATTTTTTATCATATCTTCCAAAAAATCAATTTTATCTTCTATCTCTGTAAAATCTCTTATAGACAAAGTTTCTTGGATTTTATCATAGGGGTATATAACTATGAAAAAAATAAAATCATAATTATTTGTCTCATTTAAATATATAAAACAAGACAAAGTTTCGTTTTTTACTTCACACAAATTATCTCCATTAGGAAACACATAAGCAAATATTGTGAAATTATTTGAAGATTCAATTTTTATCCAATTCCCATTAAAAGAATGATTAGAAATTGATGAAAAATTTATATCTATACTACTGTAATAAGTTGTATCGTTAGAGTACATATGATAAAAGAAAAATAAAGAATCGAAAGAAGCAATTGAAAATCTATTTTTTATAATACCTGACGCATTCAAGTGAGATATACACATACCAAAAAAATCTTTGTCAAAACACTTCATATCTTCTAAGAAATCTTGTATTTTAAATAATTCAACATAATCTATGCCTGATTTCTTATAAAGAGTGTTGTTAAAGAATAAATAATCAGAAAAATACAAACTACTCTCTTTGGACTTAGATAGAGATAAAGATGTCAATGTATTAAAGAAAGAATTGTTATATATACCAAAGGTAAAGGTACCATTACCCGAGACGAATATTAAGACCTTATTAAAAAATATATAAGGTATCTGATCCAATGATACTATTTTTTTGTCTTCATAAGGTAACATAACAAAATGTGTAGAAAAATCGCTAGATACATCTACATAAAATATTTCAGATAATCCAAAATATTTATTGGACATTATGAACGAATAGACTTCTTTTTTGATATTCTTAACTAAATATTCAAAATTTTCTATTTTTTCTGGATAAAAGGGGATAAATTTTGGGAAAACCCATAAATAAGCAAGAACCACAAATAAAAATATGATGATACCTATTGCAATAGACTGTGCTTTTACCTTTTTCCTAGACATATTTCAAATATAATTGTTGTATTTTCATAAAATGCTTCTCTCTTACATATCCCAAAACCACCCAATTGTTTTGAAATAGTACCTCTATTTGGAGCCAAATTTCTTATTTTGACTTCGTATCCCTCTAAAAGTAAATCTGTACTGTTATACATAGGTATTTCATAAATTTCAGGGTTTCCTATTATTACAGATGGTTCAGGATCTGTATACTTTCTTATTCTTATATAATCTACATAATATGGTCTTCCTCCTTCAATAAATATGTGTGTAAATGATGAATATGTGGTATCTGCATATGATGACTCGCATATTAAATTTTTATCCAAATCCAAAATCCTTATAATCACTTTAGATGGTGTCAGTATAAGCTGTGCAATATACCATTGATCTAATGGATTAATAGTAGAATCTGTCTTATTCAACTCTTCTGTAGCTGTTCCACTCATTTTATCAATCCAACATTGTGATGTAGAGTGATCAAATGCCACATTATACCCATATCCACTAGCATTTCCAATTCCAGTTCTATCCACATAGCAATTAGTCCCATCGCCTTCTTTTCTATATCTGAAGAATTCTATTATCCAATTGTTCCTATCTAAAGTAATATTCATATCTTTATATCCACCAGAAGGATGACATGCATTATATTTCCTAAGAGAATATCTTTCATGAAACACGAAACCATTTGTTCTATTAACCTGATCTACGCTCCCAGACTGCCAATTCTGCCAACCAGAGAAATTTTCTATACTATCATAGTATTCAAATATAGAATTTGGATCAGTTTTATTGACAGTTGTGTTTTTCTGGATAAGTAAAATTTCCGTTTGGTCTTTGGCCTTTATATATGGAACCTTAAGCCAGAATACCCCACTTTTTTCCATCCAAAAGGGTATACTTGTACCATTAATATAGAAAAAACCTACATTTTCATAATCAGGTCTTATTTTCGCTAAATATAATTTATTTATCTCCTCAGAAGACAACACCCTATTATATATCCTTAGCTCATCAACTGCACCAATAAAGAATTTATTGTTAGAATACCATGCACCTACATAGATATCTCCTTGCTCATTGCAAATATCTACATATTTCCCTAGATCTGATTGATTTACTAACTCTCCATCTATGTATAAAGAAATATGTCTACCGTCAAAAGTCCCTGCAAAAAAATGCCATTTGTCATCTGCAAAGTTTCCATTATAATCTATATGATAAACATTCCCATTAGAATCTTTCACATAGAATGAAATTTTATTACTATCGTTTGTTAGATATCCTCCCCAACAATAGCCAGAGATTCCTTCTTTTTCTACTATGAATTTATAATTTTGTGTTTCATTCGTTTTAAACCAAAATGATAAAGTAAGAACACTCATATTATTGAGAATTGAATCTCTATAGATAATACCATAATTGCTACCATTAAAATATGACGCATTACTAAATTTTCCGTCAGTCCATAAAGAATGATTTACAAAATTCATATCATTCCCAAAACCACTTAAATCTTTTGCTATTTCACCTGAACCTTCGTTAAAAGGCATGTGGACAACAAGACCTTTCTCATTGAAGTAAGGGTTTTTTATTTCAACTTGATAATCTCTTAAATCTTCGTTATTCTCGGAATTGTCGATAATAATAGGTATTCTAAATTCTTCATAAATAGATTCATAAGATTTATTAAGTAATTGATATTGGGGATAGCTCTCCTTTCTATAATTATAATATAAAATAAAATTATTGAAATCTGTAATATTTTCAGGAATTTTAAAACAAATCGTGGCTCTATTAGATTTTTCAGGTTGTGTATAATTATATTCCACAGAAATATCCGGGCTTAGCTCAGATGCTCTTAATCCTTTTATTAAATTATTCCTTGACGCAAGAAGATAGAAGGTTTCGTTCTCTTGTTCGAATATGTGTTTGAATGTTATGTTTATTGTTCCATTAATAAAAAAAGATTCGCAACTCTCCAGATAAATTGGGATTTCCTTATCCTCATAAAATAAAGATATCGAAGAACATGTAATTGCTTCTGGAAATGTGAGATTCAGTGATAATTCAACCGTTTTCTCACTCCCAACGACACTAGTGTTTATATTTATCTCTACTTGATACCACTCGAATATTACTTGAGTTTTTAGAATCTCATCTTTGTGATATACAATTATAGAATTTAGGTTAAGAGAATTCGGAAAATTGTAGGCAAAACAAATTGTATGATTAGAAATATTTGTTTCTGCTATAATTGAAAAAGGTTCAAATACTTCAATTTTGATATCTGTAATTGTATATTCTGGATAGATTATATCGTCCACAACATTAACAACGCTATTTATATCAAATTGTAGAGCGTACTCTTTTATTTTTTCAAACTCAAGAAAATTAGGAACATCTACAAAAATTTCTTGTTTTACTTTAGGTATTTTAGCATTTACAAAAATATATAAAAATAAACCTATAAGAAAAAATAGTTCTAATAACTTTGCTTGACCCTTCATTTTTTAATTTTAATATCCATAATATATTTTGAGTTGAAACTATTTACTATAGCCTTAACTTTCTCAAATTTATAAAAAACAGGACCACATCTATGACAAACATCTAAATTACCTATACTTATCCTATCTATATTTGATGAAACTAAAACCAAACCCTCTTTGTAATTCTTAAGGTGTATAACGACTTGATCGTAGTCTCCTGCATCTCTATACAGAGAAATGTCTACTCTATAATATAAATCATTTTCAAGAACAGTTACATTATCATTACTTTCTAAAGTTGTATTATCTACCTTAATACTCCCTACGCCATAAATCTTCAAAGACAAAGTTGCACTAAATATATCTGTGCAATTGGTAAATACTTTAATATACTTAGGTTTTCGATAAATCACAATGCAATTCGGCTTATATTCTTCATCTACTGAAGGAATATAAAATCCCTCTATTCTATATTCAAAAAACTTCATAGTCTTACAAATATAATTTAATTTATTTATATCACTGACGTAGGATACAAAAATCTTATTTTTACCAGCTACAAGATATTCTGTCATATAGTTATCGACGTTTTCTCTATATCTATCTACATTATAAAAAACAAAATATACAGAAAGGATTATAGCAAAAATAAGGGTATTTAAAGCAAGTATAAAATCGTATCCTACAATTCCTTTTTTATTTTGCTTCAATTTCAAATGTTTTTTCATATATCTTCCCTTTATAGTTTATTTCAACTCTTAATTGGTATAAACCACTTTTTTCTGGCATGTTAATGATACATTCGAATTCTCCTTTATTATTTGTTATTGTATTTATTTTTTGATCCAAAAATTCACATATTACTTTAGCATTTGAAATTAATTTACCCTCTATCGACAAGGTAGCTGCAAAAGAGTATTTTGAGCCTACATCTGCCGTTAGAGGTGACATAGGCTCAATAACTACCATAGGTGGATATATTATAAAATAATATGCTAAAATTGATGGCAAGAGCAAGAAAGAAACTTGTTTTATTCCTTCCCCGAAACTATTTTCCGTTATTATCCCTATTAATAGTCCATTAGAGATCGCATATACTAAAATCATCGCAAAAAAGAATATTTTAAAAGTACTTATATCTAAAGAACTTTGAACTTCCGTTATACCAAATAAACTCATAGATTGTCCTGTAGAGAATATTGGCAAAAACATTTTATATATAATTATCAAAATCCCGATAAAAACAAAATGCATAATGTATAAAATCATAGTTTGTTGTCTTAATAAAGTCTTCCTTTCTTCTTTTATCTCATTTATAGATACAATAGCATTTTGTAATCTCTTTATGGCCTCAGCAGCATTTCCTCCTCCAAAATATACACTTATAAGCACATTTAGTGCTCTATCTATGTATAAACTTTCCTTTAATCTTTTTCTCATAGATTGTAATGCTTGTGGGAAACTCACTCCAAGATACATGTCCTTTACGACTTTCTTTATTTCTTTTGTCAACTCACCAAAATCCAATCTTGCAGCATTTTCAAATGCTTTTGGTAAACTAATACCTGCAGATAAAGATTCATAAAGATATCTTAAAAACTCAGGAAAATTTCGTTCTAAATTCTTTAATCTACTTGTTTTTATGTAATAAAATAGGCTATAAGTTATAGTTCCTGCAAATAAAGCTATAGAAAAAGACATTATTAATTCTAATAATCCAAATCCAAAAATGAAAGAAAATAAAAAGAAACTTACAGCAATCGAGGCAATTGAAATGATTATACTTAGACTTATCATTTTTCAACTGGTGATATAGCTCTTATCATAAATATAAAACCCAAACTGAGCGTAGGTATCATAAAGACAAGTATTGGCATAGATATATTAAGTATACTACTACCTGCAATTAATGCAATAATAACTAAAAGAATAATCCCAAATATACTACCTGCCGCTGCCACTGTTAAATACATTTCTATGTAAACTCCCAAATCGTTGGTAAATTCTTGTAATTTTCTTCTATAATCGTTTAAATATGACTTTGCTTTTTCCATAAGATAAGCAGTTAAATCCCCACCAGTTAATATTACCGTTTTTAATCCGAGTAGGAGATCTCTCATTTTTTCAGAAGGTGTTAATTCTGCTTTTTTCTCAAGAGCCTCTGGTAGGCTTAATCCAAATCCCCTAACATAATCAACAACATCTTTTATTTCGTTAGCAAATTCGCCTAATTCTTTGAATTCAGCCACTAATTCAAATATTCTTATCGGTGCAATACCCCCAGATGCTATAGCACTCATATAAGTTGTTCCAAAAAATATTTGGTTGTCAATTTTCCTTTCTCTAGCTTTCATTATTGTAGAAGGGTATGTAATAAAAATCATCATAGTTATTGGAATAGAAAGTAATGAGATAGCTAATGCAATAATTGCAGATAAAGCAATATCTTTTATAACAAATAAAAAGAATGTAATAAAGGTGCAAAAGAATGCTATAGGAAAAACGAGAAAAATAGAAACAAATAAGAAAATAGCAAACCACTCTTCTACTGTATATTTAATATTTGCTTTCTTAAGATATGGATTAAGATCTCCGAATAGAGTATGATATTTGAAAGCTATACTTCCAAAGATTTTCATAGCAAAGTCTACTATTTTCATATTTTCAATTTATCAACAAATGTGGGATCTAGATAATATCTCCTTATATATTTAGAAAATTCTACATAATCTACAATCTTTTTTTCTTTTAGCCATCTTAAAAGCTTAACTCTCCTATAAAACTCTTTCTTAAATTCTTCTGGCTTCATATTCATCAATTCTCTCACTCTTTCTAACAAAAAGCTCTTTCTAGGTATGAATGTATCAGTTGTATGATCCCATTCAAATGCTACATTTGTTTTAACTCTTTTTCTCCCCCTATCATATCCTATAATTTCAACGATTTCTCTTACTCTCCTAACATATTGTCTCCCTAATCTAAATCTAGTCATAAACACAACTGCATCTAGACTTTGAAGTCTCTGAGTTGCAAGATTTATAGGTGGAGATGTTAATCTGTCTACAAGAGCATCAAAATTATCTGCATGAATTGTACCTAATGCAGGGTGACCAGTTTCCATACCATGGAATAGGACATTTGCTTCTTTGCCTCTAACCTCTCCAACTATGATATAATCTGGTCTCTTTCTAAGAGCTGCTTTTAACAGATCATACATAGTCACTGCTCCGTAAGATTCTCCACCTACTGGGGCCCTTTCTACTTCTGGTACCCAATTTTCATGTGGTAATCTCAATTCAGGAGTGTCTTCTATACTAATGATTTTTGCATCTGGTCTTATGAATAAAGAGACTGCATTTAGAAATGTAGTCTTACCAGTTGCAGTTGCTCCAGCAATAAGAACAGAAAAATTATTTTCAATTAATAACCATAAATATGCAAAAACTACTTCACTAGCCGTGCCATTAAGCATAAGATCTGTTGGACTAAGAGGTCTGTAGGTAAATTTTCTAATAGTAAAATTACTCCCTCTTCTTGCTATATCTGAGCCTAATGTGGCTTGTACTCTTGAACCATCAGGTAATACTCCATCTAATAGAGGCTTAGCAAGGCTAATGCTTTTTCCACATATTTGGGCTAATTTATAAACAAAAGAATCTAACTCATCCTTAGTATTAAATACTATATTTGTTTCAAGTTGCCCATACATAGGCTTTTTGTGATATACAAAAATAGGAATACCTACACCATCGCAGTTATGAGAAAAGATAAGTCCTCTATGAAGGAAATTATGGTATTTCTCTGTTGTTATATCATATACATACTTCTCTTTATATTCTTCTATTTGAATTTCTTTTACTCTGAAAAAATTTAGATTAGGAGTAAATATTTCTTTTATCTTATTGCTTAAATAACTCGTTTTATAAGATATTTTTCTTAAAATTTTCTTTTGAGTAGCTGTCAATAGCTGTGCGTATGGTGAGTTTATTACCAATTCTTTTGGAATAAGGTAGACTCTATTTGTTCCAGTATTTCTCATATTTATTTTCCATTTAAGTAAATTCATAAGCTTCTTTGCATCTTCGCCTAAAATATTTATTTCAAAACCTCTACCAAACTTGTCGTTTCTTTTATATGCAGGTAAAATAATGCCAAACTCTAAAAATAATAAAGTTAAATCATCCACCAACTTACTACTAGCTGTTATTATGCTTATTTTCGCCTTCTCACTATTAATGTAACCATCTCCCAAAATATATGCACCTATAAGTTCTAATTTTACTTTTTTGTTTGTTTTAAATATAAAAGATGGCATACGCTTAGAATAACTATCTTTTCCAAGTTTCCATACATCAATAAACAATAACTTCAACAATACCCCACCTACATATACAGTAACGCTGTTCCATATCCTACTAGCTTTTATAGATATAGTCACATTTCCAAAACATTTCTTTACTTTGTTAACTAACTCTGCGATTAATACCTTCTCTCTTTTATTAAAAGAGAATAAAATACCATTCTCATTAACCCACCCTTCCGCAATATATAGCCCCAATATAAATGCTAAATCCTTCAGATTATCTATAACAGCCTTTATCTTATTCTTATAACCGCTGTTATAGGCTAAATATAGATTTTTTTCATTTTCCTTTTTCATAAATTTACTATATCTTTCTCTCATATAGGAATATACATATAACGGAATTGAATCACTTTTAATCCAATTATAAATGTTGTATTTCGGTATATTTAGGTCTTTAGCTACTTTGTTAATTATATCTAAATTCTTCATAACCTTTGTCCACCCAAGCACCCTAATTTTCTTATATCTTTCCTCCCCAATGTTTTCCTTCCCTTTATTAAAGACATCTATTAGATTTATATACTCGATCGTGTTTTCTTCAAAATTTATCTCTTCCTTATTTATCCCAACAAGTATATCCCCCTCTCTAATATCTCCAGCATATTTAAACAGAATTTTATTCTTGTTTTTGTCATATACTAATACTTTATGATCTGGAGTTACAGATATCTGAAGACCTTTCTCTAATTTTATTCTAACTATTTTTTTCGGTATATTCTTCTTAATAATAATGTATTTTATCTTGTCAAATGTTACTTTTTTATTCTTTAAATCAAAAGATAAAGTATATAGCTCTCTATTTTCAAATGTAAACATCACATACTTTTTCATTGCTTTGACGATACGGAGATCCTCTCTATACTTCTCTATTATTTCGGGAATTGTTAGAAATTGTGCTATACCTTCTCTGAAATCTACAATTAACACCTTTTCAAAGCTAGGCAAACAACTTATGTCTTCAATGTAAGGGTCGTGCATTAATGGTTCTATTTTTCCTAAACCTAGAATATTTCTCTTTAAGAAATAGAGATATTTGAATATCTCATCCTTAGTTACGTTCTTTTTTATTATTTTTAATACTTTAACAAAATTATTTTTTAAAATCTCATATACTTCTTTCTTTCTTATTCTTGCAAAATCTACTTCGATTTTTTCTCTTAAATAACCAACTACTCTATTAAATATCTTTTTTTCCTCTTCGCTGAGTGTAGGTTCTTCAACAAAATATTTCAATTTATGCTCTTTTTCTACCCACGTAATATGAGCATAAGCCATATCTCTTTCTTCCCCTTCAAATTCAACTTTTACAAGAGGATATCTATCATCTACTTTTGTAATATCAAATTTTATTTTCTTCTCTTCCTTTCTCATAGTTTCTGGTAATTTCATTGCTTCTTTTACCTTTAATCTTAGACCACCTTCCTCTAAAAATGGAGGGATGTATGTAGGGGCTACAGGTGCTGCCAAAATAGTTACTTCTTTTGGAACTGCTGCTTTCTCTTTAGATGGTTCTGGAGGAGGTAAGACTTTTATTGAGATCTTAGGTTCTTTAGTTTCCTCTTTCTCTTTTGTCGAAACACTTTCTACTTTCTCTTCAGACACAGCTGCTCTCGTAGGAACTACTTGGGGCATCGGTGGCATTTCTATTTTTGCTTCCTTAATTTCAACCTTTTCAGCCTTTATCACTTTTTGTTCCTCTTTTTTCTCTTTCTCTACTTTTTTCTTCGTTTGCACAAAAGCTCTCTTTTTCTCTAAATGTTCCTTCAATTTTTTTATTCTTTCTCTTCTTTTCTCAATTTCCTTCTCTTTTAGGATCTCTGAACTAAATTTTCTATAGTATTCAGAAGCATACCTGAGTTTTCTTAGTAAGTAGATGGGTATCACTTTTGATATATGTTGACTAAGAGAACTTTTGTACTCATATTCTTTTCCTTCATCTCCTCTTCATACGAGATTTCAATTTCCACTTTACCTCTTCCACTACACGATTTACACTTGATATCCACATCGTAAAGATAATTCCTGCTTTTCAATCCACGCACTACTACTCCTACATTCATTATATATTTTGGATAAAACCCAGTAATTTTCATCACAGGTACTGCATATTTATCTAGACCAAGTACTCCAGGACTAACAACTTCTCTCCCAGAGAGAACGACTAAATTTCCATAGTCCGAATCTATATATAAGAGCTGATAAGTAATTCCATCTAAGACAAAGATATCGCCAGGAAAAATACATAAATTTTTGGCTGGAATATGTAAAGCAGAATACATATTGTTATTATCCTTCAGCACATAAACATCGTATTTTATATCACCAATAGAAGTCATAGTAAAATTCTTAGCATCATATTGAGAAAAATCTCCACATACTAAGGCGTCTTCATAAAAACCGTAGTCCGAAGGATTCTTAAATATCAATTGCCTTGTAAAAGGAGGTGAATAAGTTGTTTCTAATGGAACCCAAGATCTAACAGGTATTTCTGGATACCTAACTTTTTTAGATACATAAATCATATTGTTCTCCAAATCTATGTGTATTTTACCTCCTTTAAGGTCAAATTCTTCTCTGATACTTGTACCTTCTTCTATCACTATATTTATGTCATCTGCAAGCCTAAAAGCAGCTCTTTCTAACTCCTCAATTGTTGAGGAGTCTGAAAATTTGTAAACATACTTAGAGAAATATTTTATACTGAGTCCAACAAAGACTATTGCAATAAAGAACAATAAAACAAATTCAATTAGATGGCTTTGTCCTTTCATTAAGTATTATTTTAGCTCGCACAACTATCAAAAGTGTATGTAAAGTCGTTACCTTTTATTGAGATGTATAAGTAGTATGGTGGTGCTGTAGTTACTGCTTCATTAGTCAATGTAATATTGCACGTCTTATCCCTCTCACAATCGTTAGGTAATAGAGAGGTATCATCAATTTTCGTTACTAAATTGTTGCCATCTTCATCTCTTATAACCAAAGTTATCGGTGTTCCTCCTGGTATCCTCTTACCTTCATTTCTGAAGTAAATAGTCATATTTAACTTACTTCCATCCCAATTACATGTAGATATGTCTAAAATCCTGATAGAGTAAACCTCTGTTCCTCCCATACTTTCCCCTACTTGAGATTGTAACTTTGTTAAAGTTCCTCTTAAGAATACCATAATAGATCCTGCCATAGCTACTGTAATGACTAGCAATAAAATAACTGCAATTAGAGGGCTTACTCCTTTCTTTCCCATCTTATTTTTATTCCAGTAACAACTAGTCTTGTATAAATCTTTCGTAGTTCTATCTCTATCCTCCTCATATATTCTTTAAGCTCATCTATTTTCTTTATAAGAGGATCTTGGTAGCTTTCTTCGCTTGCAACTTTGAGAATTTCAACTAACTCATTAAGTGTTCTGTATAAATTTTCTTGTTTTATTATATACTCTGCAATTTTTGATGAAATTTCAACAACAGAAGCAATTAATTTTCTATTTT
>CAYMVK010000012.1:0-12783 GCA_964394105.1 Candidatus Woesearchaeota archaeon
ATATGTAGCAATCAAATATTTCGTTACAGTTGCTAAATTTGAAGTAGATCCCTGTTGTGGTAGTTGTCATTACTATGAAGATGGTCCTTACGCTTACCTGTTAACTCCTTATGTAGCGGATGTATGTGAAATAGTTGAAAATATAAATACAACAGTAAAAACCGTAAAATTTGACGACAATACTTACTATTCGGCATTTACTGATTCAAAAGATATTATTTCTATAGAAGATTATAGATATCCTCGCCTATACATAGAATTTGAACCAAGAAACGGGTTTCTAAGAAAATTAGAAGACTATTCTGATATTTACGTAGGTTTTACTGGTGCTACAGCATCTGAGATATTTCTAAAAGCGCCAATGAAAAGAGCTTATATTCCAAGTAAAGATTCAACTGAACAAATAACATACTTCTTCTCTCATGGTACTCTAGATTTCTCGTATGTAGGAGAAAACTTAGATTATATGTATAAAACTGTTCTAGATACTTACAATCCATCAAAGTATTTCGTATTTGGGTATAATAAATCATTAGAAGTAGTTTCTAACTATTATAATATTATTGATGATTTGCCTATGGCTTATTGGGCATACTTCTCAGGATATGGTTTTCAAAAAATAGATGATTTGAATGCCAATATTACATATGAAATGAGATTGAAGAAATTGATAATAGGAAATGAACTTGGTGATAATCTAACATTAGAATTGGATAAATATATAGTTAAGGGTAAAAATTTATTTAAACATGATGAAGATTATAATTATTTGAGTTTAGATAATGGAAATTGGTATAAATATGATAGCAAACCAAGAGCAGATATTAAAATCCCTGTGAAATTCTTCTCAGAAGTAAAATCTAGTTCCGGACAAATACCTTTGTTAGATTTGGGTGATAAATTATATTTAGAAGCAATTGTTGAAACTAATAAAAAATTACAAAATAAATCTTACGTAGTATTTTCATTCGTAGGCGACATTGACTCTGAGAGCATTGGATTTGTTGAGGTTCTTTATGAGGATAACAATATCAGCGTAAGTACAAGTTTAGAAAATATCCCTCCTGCAGTGAATTCATGCAAATTATTAGATGGCTCTTTATATTGCTATGCAGAAATAAGGAGCTCTACTACAAACATAACACTACTTTCATGTGAAATCAAAGAAATAGATGAAAATAAATACAAATTTGCATGCCTTGTTGATACAGAATTATTAGCTCTTGTAGAGCCAACCAAAAATTATCGAGCACCTATTTTAGACAATAGATTCTTGAGAGTTGTTTCTTTTTCTTCATCAATATTTCCTAATGCTTTAAATAATGGTATATTTATAGATAAAGGACCGGCTGATAGAGGAAAATCTGATGTCATTAGAATATTTGATTTACCTTTCATTAAAGATGGTGCAGCAGAGTATTTATTATCTTATTTAAATAATTATGTGGCATATACTAAGTCTACTTCCAGTCCTTCTATTTTTGTAGAAGTTTATGTGGGAGTTTGGCCAGGTAGTGGAGAAGAATCCAATTATCCAGGAAATTTAGAAAGATTATTTGACGATATGATGAATAACTTTGGGATAAGTGGTAAAAATACAGCTAATAAGTGGGGAAGTGAAGGTAAAAAATTAAGGGAATTCTTATTTGCAATTTCGCATCAATCTTTTATACCCTTGAAGAGCGTATCTATAGAAATAAGCTTTGTTAGACTAATAAATAGACTATATAAATTACCTGAGGCAGAGTTCAATTTAACTATTCCTACAGGCATGGGTTATGGAGTAACAAATACGACAGGATTATTGAAACTCAAAATAGAAGATTTAGAGTTATGTAAAGTTAGATACGATATATTTGCTTATGGATACGAATGTATTTCCCTTGATGAATGGGAGGATCCAAAAGTATACTGTGGAATTACAGAGACAAGAATAAATTCAAATGACTACAAGATATGGGTATTAGATAATTATCTCGACGGAAAGAAGGCAATTGTTATTTATATGCCTTGGAAAGTTTCTGTTTCACATAGAAATGTTACAATAAAGTTTAATCAATCATTAAAATATCATTTCTTAGATGCATCTAGAGATACAATATTTAAATTGTTTAATGGAATTACCGGTATTCCATATTTTAAGGGCTTTTATCTTCACAATTACTTAAATATAAGTGGTAAGAAAGAGTATTTCTATTTAATAGAAGATAATAAAAACGGAACGATTGTTATAAAGAATATTACATACTTAGATACATATATTTATTTAGAATATGATGAATCTGCAAAGATAGAGGAAGTAATAATAAAACAAGATGATAATTCTGCATTTATTTGGATTAATGACGATGATGATTCAAATGATAGCATCAATGTATCTTATAATTTAATTAACGCTACAATACAGTTGTCTGATGATAAGAAACACTTGACTTATACAACTGAATATACAGTAGATTTGTCAAAACCACATCATGCATTCTGCATAATTTATGATATGAACAATAAAACAAAGAAGTTTTATAGAACTATTTTAGATATGAGATATGGTGGGTATTACTACGGATTCTTCTATCATATAAACTATACTTATATAGTTACTGCATATTCTAAAACAACCCCTTCATTTACACCTCAAACTCTTGGTCTATTAGCCACTGTTATGGATCTAGTTCCATGGCTTTATGCAAAGTTCATGCCAGAATGGTCTTTAAAAGATCTTTCTTCAATATCAACTGTAGGCTTACCTTCAAGACCTGTAGCTCAAAATGTCAATGTAAGTAGATGGGTATTGGCTATGTCATGCCCTAATGGTATCTGTGAGCCTGAATTAGGAGAGAATTGTGGCAATTGTATAGATTGTATAAACCAGAGCAAAGAAAGTCTAGGATGGACATGTGCATATCTTAATCCAAATCTAAATTATAAGGATTATGTGGAGCTTAAGTTATGTAATGAAAGTGTTTTTGATGAGACTGGTTATATTAAAGTAGCTGCTAAAGAGGAAGAATGTAATTGTACTGCTCAATGCTTAGGAAATAACATCTGTTTATATGGCTACTGTTGCCCAGAGAAATATCCATTGGCAATAGATCTAAATGGAGATGGGGTAATCGATGATACTGAAAAGTGCATTGCTATATCTGCTGATGTTGCATTGGTTACATTCACGGGAAGTGGAGATTTAGTAATAAACATAGATACTGCTAAAGCATACAATGAAAACGGTATTGTTGATGATAATGTGAAGAATGATTTACCTGAAGAAGATATAATAAAATATGCATTTGAAAGCAATAATTTGACTATAAAGAATTGTGCTAACTTCTGTGATAGTGATTATTTAAATGAATCCGATGAAATACAGTCTATCATTATGCTCTACTGCTGTAAACCTGAAATAAAGAATGAAACAGTTTCTAGTGTATTGTCCGGAATACTTGGAGTATCTTGTAATTCAGATTCAGATTGCAATGATAATAATCCTTGTACATTAGATTACTGTTGGAATGGAAAATGTGTTTATTTCAATTTACCAAATGGTTTCCCTGTAAATTCAACTCACAGATGCTTTAATGGTACAGTTGCTGCAGAATGTGTTGGTAAATTATGGTTTGATCCTGAATTAGGAATATATAGACCTAAAGCTGGCGAGTGTGGTGCAGAATGTGAGATGAATGGAACTAATGATACAATTTGTTTAGGAAAAGGATTTGACATGGCAAATGATAGTTATGCAATAGTTTGGACAGGTTATTGTACTCCAGACTTTATATGTGAAAGAGAGATACACAATTGCTATCCAGGTTGCTTTGATCCTATAAATCAAAGTTGTGTTGAAAATGGTACTGAGGAAGATGTAGATTTTGATGGAGTTAATGAAACATGTATTAATGGAGATTGGATAGGAGCAGAATGTAAAGGAAAAATATGTGGACAATGTGTAAAAGATAGTGATTGTATCCCTGCTAATATAACATTATCAGATAGATATATATTATCCTACTTACCAGTGTGCGTAGCAGGATATTGTAAAACTGCGAAAATAGATTGTGCTACTTATGGAAAAACTCCAGGGGGATGTGCAGACCCTATTGATAATATTTGTGTTCCAAATGGAACTGTAGAAGATATTGATAGTGATGGTATAAATGAAACTTGTGAAATAGGCAATTGGATAGGTGCGGAAATTTATTATAATTATACGGAAAATAAGACTTATGTAAATGACTTCCCTGGTGAATGTGTAATTACAGAGCCAGAGACAAACGCTAGTAGATATTGCTTCTATGGAGAAATTTACATTAATGATTCTTATTATCTAGTTGGGACAGGAGTATGTAAAGAAAATACAACATGTGAATTCATCGAAAATAATGTATATCCAGGTTGCTTCTACGATGGAAACATATATGATAATGAAACTTTGCTAGATGTTGACGATGATGGCAGACCTGAGATTTGTATAAATGGAGATTGGATAGGAGCAGAATGTAAAGGAAAAGGTTGCTACGATGATGGATTAGAATGTCATGAAGATATAGTTGCAGAGAAAGTTTGTACAGGATATGAGTTGATAAATGAATCTGCATATTATAATTATACAGGTAAATGGGCTTCTCCAGGCACATGTGAATGTGAGAAAGTTTTAGTAAATGTATATCCAGATTGTATTAAGCCATATATGTATGAAAAGTTCAAAATAGAGATTGTACCTAATGGAACTAATATGAATGTCGATGCAGATCCTGAATTGGAAACATGTGTAAATGGTAGATGGATAAATGCAGAGTGTAGAATAATAGGAAATATTTTAGATTGTGGCTTAGGTACTACTTACTCTATACTGGTAAATGTCACAGAAAGTTAATGTTGTTAAGTATGAGGTAATCGTGGATGAGAGTCGATTGACTAGAGAAGATATGGAATTTTTGATTAAGCTTTGTCCTGTAGGTAAATTCAAACTTGTTAATGATAAAATTTATGTTGATCCTAATATTGACTGTTTAAATTGCAAAGCATGTGTAATAAATATGCCTGAAAATGCTGTTAAGATAAAAGTTAAAAAATGTTAAAAGAAGGAGATTTTGTTAAGATAGATTTTATAGAAAGAGTAGAGGGAAAAGTATGGGACACTTCTTTAAAAGATATAGGAGAAAAAGAAGGGATAAAGAAAGAGTTTAAGCCAATTCTAGTAGTAATAGGTGCGGGGTATAGATTAAAAGGGTTAGAAAAAGCATTAAAAGGAAAAAATGTAGGAGATCATTTTAAAGTAGAGTTAGAACCAAAAGATGCATATGGGGAAAGGAATCCAAAATTAATATCTTTAGTTCCAATGAAATACTTTAAAAAGAATAAGATAACACCATATCCAGGACTAGTTGTAAGTGTTGATGGCTTATATGGTATAGTAAAATCTGTCTCTGGTGGTAGAGTGATAGTTGATTTTAACCATCCTCTAGCAGGTAAAAAAGTTGAGTTTGAAATATGGATAAAAGAAAAAATAGATAGTAAAGAGGAAAAAGTAAAAGAATTGCTTAAAGAGATATACAAATTTGATGAAAAAGATTTTGAAATAGAAATAAAAGATGATAAATTGTTAATTAAGATGAAAAGAAAAACACCTTTAGAAGTTATGCAGATAGTAGTGAATGATTTAAAGAAATGGATTAATTTTAAAACTGTGGAAGTTTCTTATGTATTTTAAAAATGCCTGAGTTTGAAGAGCCTACTGTAAAGGATGAGGATTTAAGAAAGATAAGTGAAGAGAGGAGGACTAGAATAAAAGTAGTTGGTGTTGGAGGCGCTGGTTGTAATACAATAAGTAGATTAGCAGATATAATAAAGGGACCAGAATTGATAGCAATAAACACAGATGCTCAACATTTATTAATTACTAAGGCACCAATTAAAATTTTAATTGGAAGAGAAACAACAAAAGGTTTGGGGGCTGGTGCAAATCCAGATATAGGTAGAGCAGCAGCTAAAGAGAATATAAATGATATAAAGAAGGTTTTGAGGAATGCAGATATGGTTTTCATAACATGTGGTTTAGGAGGAGGTACAGGTACGGGGGCAGCACCTATAATTGCAGAGGTAGCTAAAGAACAAGGTGCTTTAACAGTTGCAGTAGTTACGCTTCCATTTAGCTCGGAGGGGGCAGTAAGATGGAAGAATGCTATGGAAGGTCTCGAGGATCTTCAAAGTGTTTGTGATACTGTAATAGTTATACCAAATGATAAACTTCTAGAGATTGTACCTAAGTTAGACATAAATTCTGCATTCAAAGTTGCTGATGAAATTTTGGCAAATGCAGTGAAAGCAATAACAGAAATAGTAACAAGACCACAGTTAGTAAACGTAGACTTTGCAGATGTAAAAACAATAATGCAAGAAGGAGGAGTTGCAATGATAGGATTTGGAGAATCGGATTCTGAAAATAGAGCAGTAGAGGCTGTAAATAGAGCAATAAATAATCCTTTATTAAGTGTAGATGTTTCTGGAGCAAAAGCTGCTTTGGTAGTGGTTTCAGGAGGAAATGTTACTATAGAAGAATTGAACACAGTAATGAAAACATTGGAAGAGAAAATGGACAAAGAGAATTCAAACATAATTATGGGTGCAGATATTAGGCCAGATTTAGGAGATACTTTAAGAGTAATACTTATTGTTACAGGAGTAAAGAGCCCACAAATATTTGGAAAGGCAAGACCTTTGCATGAAGAGAGGGTAAAGAAGCTTGAGAAGCAGCTAGGCATAGAGTTTGTGGAATGAAGATAACTAAGTGGCTAGATGAATTTGCAAGAATTTGGAGGATTGCTAGAAAACCTACGAAAGAAGAAGTTAAGAGTATACTCAAAATAACCGGCATTTCTATTTTAATTTTAGGTTTTATTGCCTATATTATCCAGTCAATCTTTTATTTGATATTCAATTTTTTAAAATAAAATGCCTGTCTATGCTGTGAAGACTGTTGTAGGTAGAGAGGAAGATGTAGCTGATCTTATATATGCAAATGCTAAAAAGAATGATTTAGAAGTTTTTTCTGTCTTTGTGCTTCCAGGGATAAAAGGTTTTGTATTTGTTGAAGCATCTTCATTGGATGAAGTTTACATGGCCCTTAGAGGTTTATATTATATCAAAGGGCTAATAAAAAAAGAAATTCCTTTAGAAGAAATTGTTTCTATATTGAAAAAAGAAGAGAAAGAGGTAGAAGTGAAGAAAGGAGATATTGTTGAAATTATAGCTGGTCCTTTTAAGGGTGAGAAGGCAAAAGTTATAAGGGTAGACAGTTCTAGAGATGAAATTACTGTTGAAATATTAGGGGCTGTAATTCCAATTCCTGTAACACTGAAGAAAGACAATGTAAGGGTAGTTAAAAAATGAAGAAGGAAATTGAATTACTTGTTGAAGGAGGTAATGCTAAACCTGGTCCTTCTTTTGCAGTATTTGGTCCTATGGGTATAAACGTCGGTAAATTAATAGCTGATATAAATCAAAAGACCAAGGATTTTCAAGGTATTAAAGTTCCTGTTAAGATAATAGTTGATACAGATACTAAGACTTATGAAATAGTTGTTGGTACTCCTCCAATTGGAGAATTAATAAAAAAAGAACTAAATTTAGAGAAAGGATCATCAAATCCAGGAAATGAATTTGTAAAAGATATATCTTTTGATAAAATTGTTAAAATAGCTAAAATGAAGATAGATGAAATGGATGTAAAAAGTTTGAAGTCTGCTGTTAAATGTGTTTTAGGTACTTTAGTTTCTATGGGTATAAAAGTAGAAGGGAAAAATCCAAAAGATGTTATAAAAGAAGTTGATAAAGGTGTATATGATGAATTAATAAAATGAATAAAGAAGAAATTATAAAAGCTCTGAAGGAGGCAAAAGAAAAAGCTAAGAAAAGAAATTTTGTGCAAACTTTTGACTTAAGTATAGCTTTAAGAGATATTGATTTGAAGAAACCTGAGAATAGAATAAAAACAATAATATTTTTTGATAAACTAAATAAAAAGAACAAGATTGTAGCTTTTGTAGAAGCAAAATATAGAAAATATGCTGAAAATGCTGATTTGGTGATTACTGAGCAAGATATAAAAGAATATAATGATAAAAGAAAAGCGAGAAAAATTGCTAAAGAATATGACTTCTTCATTGCAATGCCTACAATGATGGCAAGAATTGCAAGGGTTTTTGGTAAATATTTAGGACCTAGAGGAAAAATGCCAGATCCAAAGTTTGGAATGATAGTTCCTAAACCTGAAAATTTACCAAAGGTAATAGAGAAGTTTAGGACTGCTGTAAGAATAAACATGAAAGATAATCCAAACATAAATGTGAAAGTAGGAGATGAAACAATGGATTTGGAAGATGTTGCTGAAAATATAATGAAAGTTTATGAGACTTTAATAGAAAAATTACCTAAAAGAAGGCATAATATAAAAGGGATTTATGTCAAGTTGACAATGGGTCCATCTGTGGCTATATACGAAAGAAAATGATAATAAAAACGAAATATTTGTTTAGGAAGAAAGAAATTCCTGAATGGAAGAAAGAAGTAGTTAAAGAATTGAAGGAATTGATTGATAAGTATAAAGTAATAGCAATTACGTCTTTTTTAAATGTTCCAGCTGCACAGTTGAAAGAAATAAGGAAGAAGATTGAGAAAGAGGGTTATGGAATAGTCAAAATGACAAAGAAGAATTTGATGAAGATTGCGTTTAAAGAAAAAGGATTGGAAGATCTTGCAAACGAGTTAGAAAAGATTCATATTCCTGCATTAATATTTTCGAATGTAAATCCATTTAAATTAGCACAATTTTTAAAGAAAAATCAAGTTCCTGCATATGCAAAACCAAATGAAATTGTCTATGAAGATATTTGGGTGAGAGCTGGCCCAACTGATCTAACTCCTGGTCCTATAATAAGCGAATTAGCAAAATTTGGAATAAAAACAAAAGTGGAAAAAGGAAAGTTAACTATTATACATGATGTCTGTATTGCTAAGAAAGGTGATAAAATAACAAAAGAATTAGCTGATTTGTTAAAGAAATTAGATATAAAAGCTTCTAAGATTGGGTTAAGAATATTTGTTGCATATGAAGAAGGAATTGTCTATAAAGCTGAAGACTTAGAAATTGATATTGAAGAATATAAGAATTTATTCAAGGAAGCTTATTCAAATGCATATTACCTATCTATTGGCATATATTACCCTACAAAAGAGAACATAAGAGAATTGGTAAAGAAATGTTATACGATTGCAAGGAATGTTGGAATAGAATTAGGTATAGAGAGCAAAGAGATAATAAGAGAGATTATAAAGAGAGCATTTAGAATTGCTAGCGCATTAAAGAGTAAATTATCTATTTGATTTTAAATTAAGATTTTTAATTAAGCAGATACATTACTAGTTAAAATTTCTTTTATTTTTCTGTTTAAATATTTTCTGAATGTTCTCAATCTTAATTCTTCTAATTCCTTTGGAAATAAGTCTATCTTCACAATATTCGCATATTTTTCTAAGATTTTTGCATTAATATCTACTTCTCTACTTTTCTCTTTATATGTTATATTTAATTTAGTATGAGGAGAAGATTCTAGTAGTGCTAGGGTAAACAATTGATTATTATTTATTTTGAATGCAGAATCCCACTTTGTGGAATATAATTGATCTTTATCTTTTCCTATGCAGAGAATTATATGATAACATGAGTTTTTCAATTTATCTTTCGTCTTTTTACTTATGTAGTATTCTCCTATGACCTCTTCTATCTTTGTTTTATCAAATATTGCATCTAATATTATTGGAACTTCTACTGAGATATTTTCACCGATACCCTTTATAACATGTTCATATAATCTCTTTTTTATTTCTACTACATTTTGCTGAAGTGTACAAACATAAGTAGAAATAAAATAATTTTTAAACTGCTTTTTTATCAGATCCTTTATTCTTTTGTAAAATTTTGAATAGATAAATAGATAATATATTGGTTCTCTTTTCTTTAGATATTTCTTTGCTAGTTCTTTCTCATTTTCATTCATCTTAACGGATAGAATTATTTCCCTCAATTTTTGAAGTAGAAACCTTTTATCTATATAACTAGGTCTATATACTGCAAATCCCATAAAAGATACTAAGTTTTTTCTATTTTTATTTTTAAAATTTATTGAGCAGACGTGCTATGTATTGTTTAATTCTTTTAACTTTCTTACATGTGAAATTACCTTATTTATTACGTATTCATTAAAAATTTTTGTTATTTGATTTAATTCTTCTTTATTTTCTGGTATGTTTATGACAATTGTATTCTTTGCATCATTAATTAAAAACAGTTCTGGTTTTAGTTTGTCGAAGTATATCTCTAATCTATCTCTGACATTTTTCATCTTTACAATTTCTTCTATTTTTCTACTGTTTATTAGAGGGTAACAAATTTTACCTAGATCTCCAACGAGATTTATTATTATTACTGTATCTTCTATGTTTATTTCTTTCAACCTATTTGATAATGTAGATATATCAATAATTTTATTTATAGAATCTGAGAACTTCGCTGGTAATATTATGGCTAAATATAAATTCTTTTCTATAGATATGGGAAATCTAGCAATATAAACAGGAGATTCAATCTTTACTACAATTCCTCCTTTATTCAATATGAAAATATCTTTTTTGGATTTAAACTCAGGAGTTTTTGTAAAATCGTTGTTGTACTTTTCACTTAATCTAATTAGGAATTCGATAATACTTTTTGAACCTCTTTCTGACATGATATTCTTTATAGGTAATTTTATCTGCTATAATTTTAAAAGAAATTATTATGTAATTAATGTAGGCTATCTAAGAATTATAATGACTAAAGATCACAGAACTTTCTTTCAAGAGATTGGATATAAGAGGTATAAATGTAAAAAATGTGGTAGTTTTTTCTGGTCAAAAGAAGAGAGGGATTATTGCCCTGAATGTGGACATTACACTTTTTTGTTTCATGAGAAAATAAAATTCAAAAAATACGAAAATGCAGATCAAGTAAGAAATGATTTCTTGAATTATTGGGCAAATATTGAAATTCCTCATGAAATATTAAAACCATACCCTGTTGTTGCAAGATGGAGAGAAGATGTTTATTTGGTTAATGCTTCTATTTATGATTTTCAACCTACTGGAGGGATAAGACCAGATACCAAGATAATTGTTCCTGCAAATCCTTTAACGATATCACAACCTTGTGTAAGAGAAACTGATTTTGATAATATCGGTATTACTGGAAGACATTTTGCAATATTTGAGATGATGGCTCACCATGCATTTAACGATGAAAATGAATTTATATATTGGAAATATGATGCAGCAAGATTTGTTTTTAACCTATTTACTACTATATTTGGAGCAAATGAAAATCAAATTATATTTTTAGAATCTTCTTGGGAAGGTGGGGGAAATGCAGGGGAATCCTTTGAAGTTTGGGTAGGGGGAATAGAATTGGCAAATATTGTTTTTATGGATAAATATTGGAATGGAAATAGATATGTAGAGATGAAGAAAAAGATAATAGATACTGGCTATGGTCTCGAAAGGATTTTATGGGTAGGCTCAAGGAGAAAAACATCTTATGTCCCTCTTTTTGACGGAGTTCTAAAATTTGTAATGAAAGAATTGGGTAAAGAACTAAATGAAGATTTTGTAGGTCATATTCATCAAATTGCTTCAGAAATAAAATTTGATGATACAAAAGATTTTGATCTACTCTTTACAAAAATAGCTGAGTATTATAACTTATCAAAAGAAGAAGTAAGAGAGGAAGTTATGTTTTATAAATATCTATTTGGATTACTTGATTTTACTAAGGCAATTTCTCTTTTACTCGGAGATCTTGCAGTCCCTTCTAATAGAGAAGAAGGATATACAGTTAGGTTGTTAATAAGAAAGGCATACAATTATGCAGATTATATAGGTCTAAAGGAGTTATTAGATGAAATTCTAAAACTTCAAATTTATAAGTGGGGTAGAGTGTGGGAACAAATTTACAATAATTATCCCTACATAATTGAAGTTTTCTTCAACGAGATAGATAAATATGAAAAAAGCCTAGAGAAGGCATTTAAAGTATTTAAAAAGAAAGTTAGAGAAAAACTTACAGAGAAAGATATAAGAGAATTATATGAGAGTTATGGAATACCAAAAGAAATTATTGAAAAAGAGTTTAATATAAAAATAAGTAAAAATCTATTCAAAAAAGAGGAAAAAAGAAAGGAAGAGAAGATTGATGAAGAAAAAGAATGGTTGAGGAAAATTGCTGTTGATTATCCTCCTACAGAGAAGGTTTATTATAAAAGTGAATACAAAAGAGAAGATTTTGTTAATATTCTTGGAATTCACTCAAAAAAGAAATTTTTCTATATTGTTCTAGATAAAACTATATTTTATCCAGAAGGGGGTGGACAACCTGGAGATATTGGGATAATAGACAATTATGAGGTAATAGATACGTTCAAAATCAAAGATGTGATAGTACATAAGGCTATTAAGAGATTTGATAATAAAGGGACTGTTTTAATTGGGTTTAAGAATGTGTTGTTTGATTTTGAAAAATGTAGTTTAGATTTATACAATTTTCTTAAAAAAGAGTTAGGTAAGTTAGCTGATGAAATTTGGATGAAATATAATACAAGTTTGTTCACATTTGAAGAATTGTTAAATCAATGTAATATCTACGATAAGTTTTTAAAGAATTTCTTTAAGAAAAAGATGTTAAGTGAACTATATTTTAAT
>CAYMVK010000013.1:0-5941 GCA_964394105.1 Candidatus Woesearchaeota archaeon
ACTAACATTTTTAACTCCAGATTTCCTAGAGACAAACGAGACGAATTCAGATAATTCCCGCATTCTCAACAACCCTTGAAACAGTTTTTGGATAAAACTTCAAATAAGCCTTAACTTTACTCTTCTCTAAACTCTTAGAATAGTCTTCAAGCATAGAAATTATCCTCTCCTCAGCCACCCCCCTATATCTAAATATATAGATAAAATCTAGAACAGTCTTTTCGGGATCAGAAAATCTTAAAGAATTCTTACTTACTACTCCAAATCCGAAAAGCTTATCCTTTAACTTAATAAACTTAACTTTTTCACCCCCAATAACTATTTCCTTCGGTCTAAATATTTTATTATTCAATACAAATATAGTTCCAAAAAATTCATGAGATAAACCGTTTAAAAGCAAAGCTGTATATAAACCAAAATACCAGTTTATCTTAAGCCTATCCATCCCAAGAAAAATCAACCTATAAACATCCATAGATTTCTCAAACTTAAACTCATCATAAGTCTTAACATAATATAAACCCCTAAGAATCCTAACCAAATAACCATAAGTTATCATATAATTTATCGTATTCCTAGGATTAGCCTTAAACTTTTTACAAACATCCTCAACCTCACCTCTAGTAACCACCGAACCTCCAAACCTTGAAAGCAGATATTTAATTAACATACCATCACAATCTAGATATATAACTAGTCTATAAAAAATTTTTGATTGTTATATAAATAACTATAAAAGAATCCATTTTTCAATCCTCAACAGACTCTCCTAACCTTCAATAATATCATAAAATCTATAAAGCAACTCGATAAACCTATCATTTCAATAAACATATGATATCATAAGTAAAGTATCTCTGAAAACTATATTTAAATATAATAATAAAAGGCTTAAGCAAACAAATCTTATTTCCTTAACCTAAATAAATGGCATATATCTTTAACATTATATATCGTTTTATTAACTTAAATAAAATGGTAGATAAAATGCCAGATGAGTTTTCAGAAATTACTAAGCCTTTAATTAAAGAGATGTGGGAGGAAGGTTATTTTACCATACCTTTACCGGGAAAGGGTAAAAAGGAGTTTAGACTTGATATGCCTGCATTTGAGAGATTCGATGTAATTGCCATGAAATGGGATGGCGAGGAATTAAAAGTAAATGGAATAGAATGTAAAATTCGGGCTAAAGACGCGATTCCTCAAGCAAGAACATATCAGCTATGTATACCAGATGTCTATATAGCTTCTAGAGAAAAAATTAGTAAGGAATTGGCAGAAAAACTTAACCAATACGGTATAGGATACATTGAAGTATCTAAAGACACAATAAAAACAGTTCTAGAATCCAGAAGATCCTTTCTCTTCAATAAAAGATTCTATGAAAATGAAGTCCTACCAAGATTAACAACAATTCTCATATTTTATGACTATATGGAGAAATGTCTAGGAATAGATAGAGAGAAAATATTAGAGAAAATAGATTTAGGAATACAGAGAGAATATCTATGGATATCAAATATAAGAGCAAGCGATAATATACAATGGTCTATGACATATAATGGATCTACAAAAACCATGAGATTCGGAATAAACTTAGAAAGCGTTAAAGTCATAAGAAAAACCTTTCACAACAAAAGCAGAGAAGAAGTCTTAACCTTCTTTAAAAAACTTAAAAAACAACTACCAGGAAACTTCATAATAAAATTTGAAAACAGATGTCCGGGATATCCGGAGAAGAAAATGTTTCCAGGAATATCTCATCAACCATTCAATGAGCTAGGAGTATCGCAGAAAAGGGTATTAGAATTGTCAGAAAAAGACATAAACTTTATGACAGAAAAAATACGGAGCTATGAATACATCGAATTTGGAATATGGATAGAAATCTGTAAAGAAAGAGAAATACAATCATGGACAAGAAAAGACCTCCTAAGAAAAATAAAATACTATAAAGAAAAATATCTACAAGAAATATACAACATTTTAATTGAAAACAATGAACTCAATATTACGAAATAATAACATGATCGGCTCAAGAAATTATAAAAATAACCAATTAAATGTATCATAATCTCATTTTCTAACCATTTTCATAAAATTTTATTAGTTATTTCTAGTTTTATAGCGGCTAAAAAATGTAACTATTGCAGAATGAAATAACATATGAATATGAGATAAAAACAAGTAAGATCTCATATAAAATAATATTCCAAGCAATCAATAATCGATGCTTAGACATAAGTTAATAATATCTTGAAAGTTAAATTTAAAGATTATATATAATTTTGTTAAATGTTACATATTAGTGAAACTATTATGATTACCTTACAACGTTACTCAAGAATGGCACGATATTGGGGCAGAAAAGTTCATGAAGCTATAGAGTTAATTTTTTCAAAAATTATAAGTGATGTGAAGTATAAGATGGTTCTAGATCCCTTTGGCGGAGCTGGTTGTATAATACTTGAAGCTTTAAGACGTGGAGCTCGAGGAATATATATAGACATAAATCCCTATGCTTACTTAATAGCTAGAGTTACCACGGAATGGTTCAATTCTAAAAAATTATATCGAAAGTTGGAGATTATTTTTTCACGGAAAAGACTAATTTATAAAAGATCTGATGGTTCGATAAAATATGTTGAAAGAGATAAGCTTTATAGTATAACAATTAACGGTATTAGAAAGAAAGTTAAGTATTATGAATGGAAGGATGACGAATGTTGGGCAGTAACTAGTGATAATGAAAGGATTAAGGCTACTGATTTCACGGAAGGAGAGCCTTATTATTCGCCTCCGCGTTATATGTTATGGTATCCATGGGGAAAGCCTTTCGATAAGAAGAGGAACTATGACTGGCTACATGAATTCTTTACTAATCGAAATTTAATAATACTTACGAATATCTGGCGGGATATAGGATCACTTAAAACTTTTTCAGGAAGAAATACCCGCGAACAGAGAGCGATGATCTTAGCTTTCCTATCTATACTGTATATGGCCAGTAAGATGGCGAGACTTGGAGCTGGTTCATGGGGTGTAAATAGCTACTGGGTACCACGCATACATATGGAATATAATCCATATGATCTTTTGCGGAGGAGATTATGCACTTTTTTAAAAATGCAGTCTCCACTACCATATTCAGTAAGGACGACTGGAAGCATACAAGGTATCTCTAAGGTTCTTAAAGGACGTTTAGATATAGCATTTTTACAAGGAGATTCTAAGAAAATTCTTAGATATATTCCTCCAAATAGTGTTGATTATATAATAACAGATCCTCCTCATGGGGATGAAATACAGTATCTAGAGTTAAGTTTTTTTATGAACGCTTGGCTTAAAATTGATCCTTATTCCTGGATGCCTAATGAAGTAGTAGTTAACAGAAATCAACAAAAAGGTTTTGATGATTACATAAAGATGCTTGTTAGTATATATAAACTAGTTTACAATGTCCTAAAACCTCATGGAAAGATGTTACTTATTTATCATGAAGAAGACCGACAAAGGTTAAAGGAGATGATAAAGGCTACAGAAAAGGCTGGTTTCTCATTAGAAAGAGAAATAGAGGGAATGATGAGGTCTCAGCGTAATATTGGTTATCGAAATGTTGTAGAAGGAAAACGGTTCCAAATATTGATATGTTCGAAAAATTAAAATGTTTCTTATGATTTTTTATATTAGGTGTAATCTTTTGACATTAGGATATAATAGGTTTTCTAAGCGTATAGAACATACTTTAATTAAATATATTAGTAAAATAGACTATGGAATTCGGTCGGTACTCAGTTATTATCTCAATACTCTTAAAGAAGGAATTCCTCAATTTAGAGATGGAGATTATAGATTAAATGTAGGTCATTTTTTACCTCATGTACTAGTTCCTATTCCACTATTAGGAACTTATTGGTTTTTCATTAAAAAATTATACTTTGACATAAAGCTCAGTAATCCTTTCAGAGAAGATATACGTGTTTTGTTTTCAAACAAAATGCTGATACCTGCGCTTTCTCTTACCCTATCATCCTTTGTAACCGTACATCGTTGGATTAAAGAGCGTGTGCGAGGGTCCTTAAATTTCTCTGCTTGTAACAAGCCTTTTATAATAGAGAAAGGAAAGTATTCTTTCCTTAATTTTTATTATTTTAGATCTATGAAGCATCTCGAATTTCATAATATAGAGTACCTGAATATGATACTTAAAGACATGTTAATTCTTTTAACGCTATTTCCCTTACCTACAATAAGAAATAAGCTACAAGACTTATGTAGATTATTTCCATCTTTAAGTATTTACGGATCAGATATAAGTGGTATAGAAGCATTAAATGTGACACGTTGTCTTTTAAAACTAGATCGAAGGACTTTAGAATCTAAATATTGCAGAAGGACTTCCATTAAAAGCTTGTTATGGGGAGAGATACCAGCATATAAGACAAAGGTATTAATAGTATCAAATAATTCGTTAAGTGGTAAATTCAATATTACAAGTAATGAGACAATATATATACCGGAGCTTTATCTTATGAAGTTTCTTGAAGAATATGACACTAATGTTCTATTAATCGACTCCATAATAATGTCTTTGTTTATTATAAAGAGAGCTTCAGGATATCCACAGAAGGATTTAATGCTCTTTAATATACTTGCTATGCCCCTCAATATATTAAATAATGATGAAGCATTTTCATTTATACTGGATTATGCCACTGCTAGCATTTGTTCATCCAGATTTATGAAAAACTTGGCTAGGGACTTTTCACCTCTAGAACCTATGCCTGAAGTTAATGTCATAATATCTAAAGATAATTTAGAATTGAAAATAAGGCAAGTACTTAATGCGTTACAGTTAAGACGAACGAGAGGTTATTTATCTACAATACGGATTAAAATTCCGGGCAGTAATAAATCGTTATCAGGTCTACTAAGTTATGCCTATACCTACTTACTTCCTTTCATAAACCTATCTAGAAGCAAATATGAAGAAAATGCAATGTCGTTTTCTTGCTATCTTCCTCATACACTATTACCTATACTTGCTTTCGCTTTACTTAAGAATCTTAATTTTAAAGAATTTAAAGAACTCGTAAAACATATAGTCTTAGCTCTTAGGAAAAAAACCTATGGTAAGGATTCCATTATTTTAGTTACCCTTAAAGACGAACTAAATAAAATAGTAAAGGAAGGTCATATAGAATACAATGAAATATGTGATTTAATAAGCAGTATTATATTAGCTCGACGACTATATACAACTAGGTTGAAATATTCGCAATGGTTGTTTGAGCAAGAAAGGGTGGGAGGGAAGGTCTTGAATAGTATTTGGATATACGATTTAGATAATATTATAATTGGCGCTTATCAAGAACTTTTCTTAAAGGAAATAGAAGAAGCAAGAATTTCACGTAACGTACTTGTGTCTCATACAATATCTGATATATGTGATATGCTACAAAAATATCTCTCAAAACTTAAGGGAATAAGTACATTTACAGTAAATCAGATATTGAAAGAGCTAATTAAGAGAAGACTAATAACAGTATATCCTGATGGCAGGGTAAGAACGAGACATCTAGAGCTTATTGTAAGGACGATTTATTCTCGCGCTTATCCAGGTGCTTTATCAACCCTAGAATATATAATTTTAAAGCCACATATATCACCATTACCCTTATTTGAAGAACGCAAAGGAAGTGAGTTATATAAAGTAATAGAAAGATATCTTGAATCTTTTGTAAATGAGAGTTTAGCAAGCAGTCTTTCTAAAGCACTAGTAAATGCATTCTTAAAAGGTGTTGCAAATAAATATTCCTTGGAAGAGGGGATATTGTCAGAATATCAATATGTTAATCTTATCTCTCTTTTTAAATACGCATTTAATAGTGTGCCTTCTATATCGCTTTTAGCCGCTCCAACAGGTACAGGTAAGACCTGG
>CAYMVK010000013.1:5951-11921 GCA_964394105.1 Candidatus Woesearchaeota archaeon
TGCAATAACCAGAATCTTAGAGGCTAAAATTAAAGGCGAGTTCGATGGGGTAAAAATAGTGATAATATATCCTCGGAAAGCGTTAGCACGAGATCAGTTTGAACGAATCTTAAGACTGCTTTATTATCTTAACAAGGAACTAAAACGAAGGAAACTCGAGAAGTATGCTATAAGTCTAGGCATTTGGGATGGGGACTCTTTTGATAGTTGGGGAAAAATAGTTGAGTTAAGAAAGGAGAAAAGAAGAGATATCGAGTTCAGAGGGATTAAATGCCCTGTATGTGATGTAAGACTGATATATGAAGAGAAAGAGAAAGTTATTAAATGTCCTTCCTGTAACACGACTTATAATTATATAGGAGATATAAGAGAATGGATAAGCGATAAGCAGCCCGATATTCTTATTACAAACTTTTGGGCCTTAAATCATAGACTTATCAGTAGAAGCTATAAGCATCTACTCAGTAGTTCAATACGTTGCATAGTTATAGATGAAGCCCATGTGCTTAAGGATCTTACAGGAGCTTTCATATCATATTTATTATGCAGATTTTTACTCCGCCTAGCAATGCAGTACAAAGGTGTATCTACTGATTCATCAGCATTACTGAAGCTGAGTCCAGAATCAGAGTATGATGCTCTTGAGTGGATACGTGATTACTTAAGAGATAAAAATTTCACTTTAGTGTTATCATCGGCCACGATTTCTACTGCATCAACAGTAATTGAGAGAATTAAAGATGCTAGAATATTCACATGTAACTTTGTCTATCCAAAACTTTACGAGGTCTTTAAAAGTATATGTAAAGGAAGAGGCTTTAACCCAATAGTTTATCATGATTATAATGAGATCTACCAGAAGCTTTATGATGATAAGTCCATTTTTAAAAAGCTTCGTAGAAAAATTGATGTAGTCATTATCATTGCTCCACATCCTATGAGGGGTATAGAGACTATTGCACAATCTACAGCACTATGCTCCCTATTTTGGTCTAAAGAGTTTAACCAAAAATTCCTGTTATTCGCTGATAACAAAGAGGCTATCGAACGTCTTTATCATTTTATAAACGATATAATAATAGGTGAACGTGGAGAAATATATGACCATGTTTTTCTTACAAATAAAAACCAAGGTTCTCGTATAAGAAATTTCATACGTAGACTTTGGGAAAATTATAATAGTAATTTAATAAATGGTGAAAATATCTTAATCAGAGCATTAAGTGACCCACTTTATTGGCTTGTCTTTCCCTATACGTCATACTTTAATAGTATCTTAATAGGATATAAAGACTTGGATAAAGCGGTATCTCAAGTATACAAGTATCAGAATATCCACTTTAATAATTTACTAGATATAGCAAAGAATAGTTGTGATGACATATTTTATAACAGAGCTGTCTACTTAGATGTCCATCATGCTGACTTAGATAGACAGAAGCGACAAGAAATAGAAAATAGACTTAAAAGAGCAAGCCTTTTAGGAGTTCTTTGCACATCAACATTAGAGTTAGGTATCGATATAGATCATATATCCACAATAATTCAGTATAGACCTATTGCTGCTGAAAACTTTATTCAGAGACTTGGAAGAGCGGGAAGAAAGCCAATGACAATGTATATAGCCTTGGGGTTCTTGCTTTTAAGTAATTTTGACACATTATATCTTAATGAAAGATATTCAAATGAAGTATTGTTTAATGTTAGACCTAAGCTCTTACCACTTAAAAACCGTCGTGTACGTGCAAACGCTATTTTTTACACAATAGTTGATTTTCTGGCATATTTAGATCATTTAACATATTATAGCAGTAGGTTAAGAGATGTTAAAAGAACTGAAGAGAGGATACAAGAGATTTATCAGGCTTTAATAACGTACGAAAAGCCCTTAATTTCAATTATAACAAGTTTATTAGACTTACCTTTAGATGAAGTTAAAAGCGAGTACGAAATATTTAGAAACTACCTACAAGTACTCTACAATAATTTAAGAAACATAGATACAGCTCCGATTTCCATTAAGAATATTCTCTATGAGACTATGGAGAGGTTACAAGTGCTGAGAAATGAACTATTTAGTAAGATAATCACACCTATAGGTGAAAGTACTCATTATTTCGAGGACTCAGAGACTTATCAACGTACAATGAAACAAATGTTTCAGGCCGTGACCGCTATAGATAATTTGCATAATGAGCTATATAAATTAGACTTATATTGTGAAGCTTATCCCGAATACTTAATAAAAAATAAAAAATATATGTGCGATGTAATCGACAACTATTTGCAGAAATTTCAGGATTTTATAGATTTTCTAAATAATTTAAGGCAGATAATTAGTAGTGCTGTGCTTTATTCAAATATTAATAGAACACTACATAACCTAAAGGATCTTAAGGAGGATCTTAGAGATATAATAAATTACCTACAAAAAAACATTAAGATATTATTTACACTTAACCTTAAAAGGATATTGAGGTGATAATTTGCAGAAAGGAAGTGTCAGTTTATTTAAACTGCTCAGGGAGGGTGTATTTTTTAGAAGATTATCACATCCACTTCATATGGGTGGGAGCACAGTTCGAGAATGCAAGCTTGTGATACGGCATGCCTCGGGTCCTGACGGATTAAAAGAAGGGCCAAGATGGCCTATAACCGATGTTTTATACACTTATCTTAGACCTTTAAATATTCGCCGGCTGGAAACTCCTTATGGAAGAGATTGGTGCATCTTGCTTCCCCCCTCATATAGTCTTTATAGAGTTAGGTTATTTGACCACACTCGTAAGATAGTTGAAGCTGAACGTATATGGGGTTCAAGACTTAAAATGAATTCTTTCGATTATATACCATATAAATGTTATACAGATTCGTGGTTTAATTATGGAGAGGGTTCAGAAATATGGCGTGCTTGTGTTCCTGAATTTGTAACTTATATTACATTCAATATGTTACCGGGGGCTGATAGACCATTGTTATATATATGTTGTAAACAACGCGATCATGTCCTTGAAGCCCTAAGCCTCATATATATCTCTAGACCTAGGGAAAATATAAAAAGTATACCTGTCACGTACACATATGATGGCCGTTTTATATGGATTGGAGTAACGTTAGATGAGTTACGTAAGATGGGGTTTGTAAACCCCCCCACAAACTATAGGATAGAAGAGATTCGTAGTAGAGGATCAAGATTTATAAGCTTTAGCAGAGGGTATTCCTATAATGATTTATTAGAAGATACAAGCGTTACTAGAGCTTTACGTTCGCATGCATTAGTTAAGGTTTATGTAGAGACGTCAAGAGAATTAGGCTATGCTCCTCAGCTTATTTCAAGCTTTGATGGCATAGGATTATATATGCGCAGAGTGCCTAAAATATGCTTTAAGAAAGTACTCTTAGGATCTCGTTTTAGAACAACAACTACTATGTTACCTTCCGCACCAGTATTTATCAATATGAATGCATTGTCTCAGGATAAGAGTGGAGGATTAGGGGTTAGAATAGTTAATAGTGAAGGATTTGAACTATTATTTGAAAGAGAAATTTTTAGAAAACTTATTGAAGGTATCATACTTAGTGATATTAAATTATTAAAGACTCTTTTATTAAAATACGTACTTTTACGATATTGCTACAGTAAAAGTGAGAATTATTATGATTTTTATGCAATGACAAATATCATTCTCACTCTTATCAAAGGAGATGTTCGGAATAAACTCAAAAACTATGGTCGAGCATTATATGCAAAAAGTATAGATGAAGTGATTGCTAACCTTAAGAAAAATTCTAAAGACTATAGATACTTCATTAATTATGTTATTGAAGTAGCCTTATATTCATTAGCTTATACATTAGCGAAAGTTATTGTAACCTATATGCTTAATACCGAATTAAAGAACTTTACATTATATGTTGATACAAAGTATAAGTCAGAAATTAATGGTAAGAAGGACGAATATTACGTTATAATGTTTTTAGAAAATTCGCATGAAGGTCTCGGATTCATAGAGCAACTATATATGCTATTATCTCCTAATATTCAGCAAAGCATAATGAAATATTTTATAACTCCTTCTCTTCGAATGTTCATTGACGAGAAAACGGGTAAGGACTTATGTTTTACATACTATGAGACTTGTAGGCAAAGAGATGAACACTTAGTCGGCATACTATGCTTAAGTAATCCTGACTTAAAGCAGATAAGAAGTTATACCAAAAGCCTTATAAAGGAGTGGAGTAAACGCGTAAACTCAAATTTCCCCTCCGATTTCATTCGTCTTTTACTATATCATTATCTAGGTAGTGTTAATATTCCTCTAAGAAGAAAACTTAATACTGATGCTTTTCTTCGCAATGCAGTGCCATATATTTATAATGTTGAGGTACCTTTTTGTTGGGATGGTTGCCAGCGATGCATAAGATCAAAAGAAGTTTATTTATTATCACCTATTGATCAAATATTTTATCTCTCAAAGGGGCTGGTAAAAGGCTTATTTAGTGCATTTAACGATTTCTTTACCTCTAAAAAGATATTTGTCCATAAGACTGGTAGTGGTCTAGGGCATGAAATTTTAGTTCTTTTAAAACAAGCACAACATGAAATAAGGATAATATGCCCTTGGATTTCCCCAGAAATAGCTAGGTATATAGTTGATATTATGCGGAATAAAAAAATAAGAGTAAGGGTGATAACACATCCACCGAATATAAATGAACCTCATTCCCATGTGCTTGCTACACGCGTTCTTGAGGAAGCCTCTAAACAGTTAGATACACTTAGAGTGGTATATAATGATAAAGTACATGCAAAAATTATAATTATCGATGATAGACTATTAATAACAGGCTCTATGAATCTCACAAAGCGAGGAACTAAAATTAACATCGAAAGTATAACGATATGCAGCAGTAAGGCAGTAATATATCCTACCATTACAGAATACGAATCCCAATGGTGGGAAGCCTTAAACAAAACTCGAGGATTTCAATAACCGAAATTGTATATTTCTCAGCGTTTTCTTTAATAACATTTCTCCATATAACCTGTTGCTTGTTGAAGTACTGAGGATATTTTTAATATTACTAATGAAAAAATAGCCGAAATAATATGCCTTTAATAGTGAATGACGCTTAATTAACATCTTATGTCATTCTAAACACTAGTTAGTTTCTAACGATATAATTAAAGATGATTCGTCATCTCTATTTTCCTTATCAGGTATTTATCAACGCAAGATGATGTTATTATGTTTCCCCTTTAATCTTCAGGACAATGAAAATCCCTTAATCTCTTAAACAAGATTACTAAAGATTTGTTGTATGGGTCCTCCAGGATCAAGGAAGATAAGTGAATGGATTCCGATTTTAAGTCGTTTATCTCTTTCCTCTAATGCTTGTACTATTAGTTCTCCAATTCTATTGGCATCGCCTTCACAAACTATTATTTCTTTACCTTTGCTTACCGTAAGTAAAGTCTTTCTTAATTCTATCTCATTATGTATTATTTTTATTTTATATCTTTCTGAGATTTCTAACATATTTAATAGAGATTTGATTACATCAACGAGAACCTTCACTTTCTCTCTATCAATTTCACATAAAATTATTCTATCAAAGAGAACTGTTTTCCTTCTCTGTTGGGCTATTAAGGGTAATATAGCTGATCCTGGTAGCAGTATTTCTTTATCCTTTATTTTAATACCAGTTATGCCTGAGCCTGCAAAAAGGTTATATACATAATTTCTGCATAATCATATTTTTCTTTAAGCTTATTTTTTAATCCACTAATGATCCTTTTCGAATACCTTATTCTTCCCAATATTATATCTTTCAGCTATTTCCTCGATTAATCTAGACTTTTCTAATTGAGATAAGTTTCTTAAAAATAGTCCCTTGCTTCTAGCCCAATTATACCCAACTCTCATTAAGTATTAGGAGAAAATAAATCCCTCCTACAAACAGAATAAT
>CAYMVK010000014.1:0-3385 GCA_964394105.1 Candidatus Woesearchaeota archaeon
GGTGGTCGTGCAAAATCTGGAATTAATTTCTTTGATTTTTTATGTATATCTTTACCTAGAAAACCATATTCTTTACAGAAATCCATATGAAGTCTTATAAAAAACAAAGTTGAGATAAAAGAGACGATAGAAGAAATAATGAAATCTATCATTTTTCTAATTCTTCGTAGTTTATTCTATATATTTTTATATTTTGTCTTCTAGTCATTTGGATAAAAATAATATCGCTAACAGAAGTATTTGGGAAATAATTATTGCTATCATAAACTTTCTCAAACCCCTCTATATCCATGTCCAGAAGATATAATCTTGTAAACAAGTTATCTTTAAATTTAGATGGGAAGATAATTAATCCATTATTTATAGGGATTAGGCATAAAGGAAATTGAGTAGCATTTCCCAAACAACCAGTTTTTTCAAAACACACACAATCTATTGGAACCATAGCTTCATATCCAAACTTTAAGTCATGTACTCTTGCAAAATAGAATGAACTTCCATTCTCTGTGACTAATAGATAAATGTATGAAATAATTGTATTCCCTGGAGTGAAAACCTTGTTATCAATCGTTATTATATTGTCTAAAAAAACGTAATTGAATGCTTTATACCTATAAACATATTTTATACTTTCATTATAAGTCTCATTCAAAATTTTTTCCATCTGTTTATCTCTTCCAACCAAAAACACAATTGAATATGCACCAACATTTCTAGCAATTCTTGCTATTTGGTAAAATTTAAAAATATCATCTGATACAATAAATAAATACTTTGGTTTTCCATATTTCTCTAAAACATATAACCAATCACTTTTGTTCACACCATTAAACAAATATTTTGCTATATCTTCATTCCTTTCGATGAAAAAATTACCCCCATCTACAACAGTAGGCCTTTCAGAAATCGTTTGAATCCAATATCCATAATCCCACCAATGAATAAATGCATCTGTCTTGTTTGTATTGTTTTTTATCCAATTAAAGGCATGAAGCCAATAATTGTTAACATTTGGCCCCAATCTAGAAGCATATGAAATACCTTCTAAAGTCAAATTATAAATTGGAAAAATAAATAATAAGAAGAATAAAACTTCTGGAATTACTTTAAATTTTTTTGACTTTATTTTTTCTTTTATTTTATTGATAATAAGAGAATATCCTACAAAATAAGTTGAAAGAACAAATGGTGTTGCATTAAAAATTAATCTTATAGCTCTAGTAGCCAAAAAAAGAGATATAGCTGCTAAAAATAAAGAAATATTTGCAAAATCTATTTTTCTCTCTCTTATTACAGATATTATAATAACAGCGATGAAGAAGAAGAAGGGGTAGTATAAGAAATTATAGTTTAGAAAAAGAAAAGATATCAAGAATATGAAGAAAGATGGTGTAAGTAAATAATAACTTGATTTTTTAAATAAATCGATATATAAGGTAAGGATTAACATAGAGATTATAAATGTGTAGAAAATAAGTGGAGAAAGTTGACTAATTATGTTTGATGGTTTAGGAGGTTGTAATTCTGCAACAGTGGATGCAAATAAATGTGTCAATGCTGGACTTTGAGTAGCTTTAATAGATAAAGGTATAATAAAGGGAGCTGATATAAAGAAAAGTAAGGCTGTTATAAATATCTGTGTATTTATTTTTAGTCTAAGCTTTTCATAGAATATCTTATCTATCTTTTGAACAATTTTCTTTATTTTATCTTCCAAAATAAACGAAAACAAAGCTATAAAGAAAGGCGCATCTACTATAAGCAATTTTATGTCCTTAACATATGTTAATGGATTATATTTGTAACCTCCACCAAAAGGAGTAAATATAATAATATTAGGTAACAAGCTAATTGAATAAATTTTTAAGTCATCTTTTGTTATTTTTTTCTTTAACAATACATCCAACAGAATAATAAAATATACTATAGCTACAGTAAATCTTATCCCTCTCCACGATAACCAACTAAGAATGATAAAGATAGAGGTGCACAGTAAATATTTCATCCTATCTTTTGTATCTTTACTTTTTACAAATAATAACACAAAGAGTAAAGCAGTAAATGTTGTAAACATTGCTAAAGGATCTTTATCGCAAAAACCAGAAGCTGTTCTAAATATAAATGATGGAATTACAGATACTATAAACAAAGCCAGATAAGATAGAAATTTATTCCTTGTTAATAAAAGTACTATAAAAAAGTAAAAAAATACAGCTACTGTGCTTATTACCGCAGGATATATTTGTGCTGCAAATAAAACGGGATTTTCCTTAAAAGAGAAAACATATGAGAGCAAATAAATTGTAATATATGGAAGGGGTTTCTCTTTAGAAATATCACAACCATTTGGATAATATCTCAAAGTATCATTAAAAGAGAATGTACCATTTCTCAATTCTTTCGCATATCTGTAAAAGACATAAGGATCCAATGCTAGTAACTGATCTCCAAGATTTTTAAAGTTTAGAGTTCTGACATAGAAGAAAAAGGATAATAATCCAACTAAAATTAATATTTCTAATATATTGAACTCAAATCCAAATAATTTTATCTTCTTTTTTATCATAGTAAGTATACCTTTATTAAAGCAGCTATAAAGTAAAATAGCAATGCCTTAAATAAATTTTCAATAAAATTTAACCAATCTTTTAATCTTCTTTTCCTTCTCATCTCAAAGCCAGAAATGAAAGAGTAAATTACAGATAATGATAAAAACACTGATATTAAAGATAATGTAATAATATTATGGGTTAAAATCTTTGAATAAAGAAAAGTATATAATATCCTATTCACAGAAATGCATATGATTGGAAATGTTAATTCCCTAAACAAAACTGATAGCACAGAAATAAAAGTTAGAAAAATTGTTCCATAGAATATGTTAGAGATTAAATCGTATTGTTTTAATTCTAAAGGCAAAAATATAACTTTCATTTCACTAAAGAATAAATCCAAAGCGTCTGCATATCTAAAAAAGAAAAATACACCAGAAAAAGAAATCAACAATGTTAGATATATACAAATTGCAATGAAATCAGAGAAATCAAAATATTTCTCTATTTTATTCTTATATTTTTTTATTTTTATGAGAAAATATTGAAGAAAGAATAAGGAAGATATATAAACAGTTATAAAAGAAATGTTCTGCCTGAAAAAATAGAAGGAAAATGCACTAAATGTGTAAAAAACAATTACAAAACTTGTTAGTCCATATAGAAATAACTCAATTACTCTCTGAACAAAACTTCCTTTAGATTTATCCATGGCTATTTTATAATGTAAAATTAGAAGGATATAAAAATGAAGAGATTTGAGACAAAGTTAAGGCTTGTAAGAGGACCAATACCTCACTTTAGACAAATGGTTATCCTTAGTAAAGCAATTG
>CAYMVK010000014.1:3395-5993 GCA_964394105.1 Candidatus Woesearchaeota archaeon
ATACAATCATAAAGGTTTTATATATTCTTAATAGTTCCAACTATTTCTTAGATAAAATATCTGATCCAATTTGGTTTAGTTGTTTTTCAGCAATTTTAGGTATAGAACATTTTACTTCTGGGAGTACAACAGCTGTTTTAAAGGCTCTAAAAGAAGGATTAAAAAACGAAAATTTAGACTTATATATAGCTGGAGGAAAGGGAAAAGAAGGAATAAGTACACCAAAAGAAGTAAAAGAAATTGTTAGAAAACATAAATTAGATTTAGATACTAACAAGCTGATCGAAATTTCAAAATTAACTGCAAAGGTTGATAATAACTGCATTCAAGATATTAAAGGCTCTATCTATTTCCATATGTTCTTCTTTGATAAAGAAGGAAATTGGAGCATTGTACAACAAAAGATGTGTATAGAAAATAAGGAAGCAAGAAGATATCAGTGGTATAATGTTGATAATTTGATAGAAGAACCTCATAAATATATATTAGGAAATAAAAAAGATGTTGTCATAGACTTGACTTCAAAAGAAAGTAAAAGCACAAGAGAATTTATGGTTGAATTGATAAATGAAGTTTTGCCAAGTAAATTAAAGAAAGAAATTGAATTTCTAAAATTTATGAAAGAATATAAAGAATTGGTAGCAAAAAATAAAATAATAAATTTACCAAAAAGAGTAAATGATAGGATATTGAAAGAATTAAAAGAAAAAGAGCCTCAAACTTTTAAAGAGCTTTTAATAACTAAAGGTGTAGGACCTTCACTAATAAGAGGTCTTGCTCTTGTATCCTACTTGATTTATGGAAATAGATTATCTCTCAGGGATCCTGCAATGTTTTATATTGCATTTGGCTCAAAAGCAGGTGTTCCTTACAAAATGCAAAGAAAAGATATGATAAAAGTAGCTTATGCATTAGAAAATATAATAGAGATGAGTAAATTAGAAAAAAGATATAAAGTAAAGGCTTTACAAAGATTAGCAAGATTTATAAATAGAATGAAAAGAGAGTGAAATATTTTAAAGTGTATTTAAAAAATTATTTTTAATGGATCTCTGCCTAATAAATAATTAATGCATTTAGATCAAAAGGAAGAAATAGAGAATTATTTTATGGAGTTAAGAGAAAAAATAGAAATACTTTATAAAATAGCTCAAGAAGCAAGGAAAAAAAGACTTGATCCAAAAGATTATGTAGAAATAGATATAGCAAAGAATACTAGAGAAAGAGTTATCGCTCTTGTCACCACAGTTTTACCTGAATTAAAGAATAAAGGGTTAGAAAAGGCTCTAGAGGAATTAGAAAAAGAATATGGAGTTAATGATTGGAGGGTCGCTTTAAAGATTGCAGAAAGAGTTGCAAAAGGAGAATTTTATAAATATGATAACCTTGAAAAGTCAATTGAAGCTGGATTGAGAGTAGGTCTGGCCTATATTACACTTGGGATTGTTACTGCACCAATAGAGGGGATAATAAAAGTAAAGTTGAAGAATCGATTAGATGGTGGAAAATACTTAGCAGTTTATTATGCAGGCCCTATAAGAGCAGCAGGAGGTACTGCAGCTGCAGTTTCAGTTTTAATTGCAGATTATTTAAGGAGACTCTTCAATATAGGAGAATACGATCCTACACCTGAAGAAGTAGAAAGATATGTAATAGAGGTAAGAGAATATGGAAAAGTTGTTGCATTACAATATGTTCCTTCTTCTGAAGAGATAAGATTCCTCGTGACACATATTCCTATTGAAATAAATGGAGAACCTACAATAGAGACGAAAGATAGGGAAGTCCCAGGATATAGAGACCTGCCAAGAGTAGAGACAAATAGAGTGAGAGGAAGTATGGTAAGAGTATTAATAGAAGGTGTAGCATTAAAAGCAAAAAAACTTCTTAAAAAGCTCAAAAAATGGGGAGAATCTTTTGGTTTGGGAGATTGGGTTAAGTTTTTAAATGAATTAATGGAATTAAGAGAAAAAATAAATAGAGAAAAGGAAAGTACTAATGAAAATTCTAATGAAGAGCAAAAAATAGCTCCAAATTATGCATATTTGGAAGAATTTGCTGCAGGTAGACCTGTATTGGCCGAACCTATGAAAAAAGGAGGATTTAGGTTGAGGTATGGAAAAGCTAGGAATAATGGAATGGCTGCATGTTGTTTACATCCAGCTACTTTATGCTTATTGGATAATTTTGTTGCTATAGGCACACAATTAAAGATTGAAAGGCCAGGAAAAGCAGCTGGTGTAACTACAAATACTAAAATAGAAGGTCCAGTAGTAAGGCTTAAAGATGGGTCTGTAATAAGGGTTGAAACTCTTGAGCAAGCGGAAAAAATAAGGAAAAAAGAAGATAAAATATTATTTTTAGGCGATATGTTATTTCCTGCTGGAGAATTTGCTGAACAAGGTCATATTTTAGTCCCTTCTGGATTCGTTGAAGAATGGTGGGCCATTTTATTAGAAAAGGCATATAGAGAAAGTGGAAATAAAGATGAATTAGTGGAAAGTTATATAAAAGATCCATTTAAGAAAATAGATGAAAAAATTGCAATTGAAATAAGTAAAAAATATAAAATACCTCTTCATCCAAAATATACATATT
>CAYMVK010000014.1:6003-11351 GCA_964394105.1 Candidatus Woesearchaeota archaeon
AAGAAAATGAAGAATCTTCAAAGAATACATTAGATCTTCTCAATAAAGTAAGTAGTGTAGAAATAAAAGCGAAATGTCCTGTTTATGTAGGAGCCAGAGTAGGTAGACCGGAAAAAGCAAAAATTAGAGAGATGAGAGGTAGACCTAATACATTATTCCCTGTTGGTATAGAAGGTGGTAAAATGAGAAATGCAATAGAAGCTGCTAATAATTATGGTGAAATCGAAGTAGAAGCCCCTATATTTATATGCACAAAATGTGGTAATAAGACAGTTTATCCATTTTGTGAAAAATGTGGAAGTGAAACTGTATTAATGAGAGTTTGCCCAAAATGTGGAAAATTAACAACAAATGAAAAATGCCCTAGATGCGGAAGAAAAACAAAGATAGTAACTAGAAGGAAAATCAATATCAAATATTACCTAGATTTGGCAATTAAAAACTTAAAAATCTCGAAACCTGCACTTGTAAAGGGAGTAAGAGGTATGACTTCTGCAAAAAAGATTCCAGAAAGGTTAGAAAAAGGTATTCTAAGAGCAATTCATAATTTACCTGTAAATAAAGATGGTACAATAAGGATAGATATGACAGAATTACCATTAACTCACTTCAAACCAAAAGAAATTGGAGTATCTGTAGAAAAACTGAGGGAATTGGGGTATACACATGACATATATGGAAATCCATTAGAAAGAGATGATCAAATCTTAGAGTTAAAACCTCAGGATGTTATTATACCTGATTGTGATGACTGGAAAGAAGCAAAAATTGCAGATTGGCTGGTTAAAATTGCAAACTTTGTAGATGATGAATTAGAAAGAGTATATGGAATGAAAAGATTTTATAACATAAAGAGAAAAGAAGATTTAATAGGACATTTTGTCTTTGTAATTGCTCCTCACACATCCACAGCTACAGTTGGAAGAATAATTGGATTTACAAAAGCACAAGCAATTTTTATGCATCCAATTATGCACGCAGCTGAAAGAAGAAATTGCTTACCTCCCAATGAAAAAGTAATAATAAAGGATAAAGAAGGAATAAAAGTAAAGACTATATATGAAGTAATAAAGAAATATAAGCCAGAAGATATAGAAATACTTCACTTTTACAATGGAAAATTAGTATGGAAAAGGCCGATAGATTATGTAAGGAATAAATCTCCAAAAGAATTAATAAGAATATATACAAAATATGGAAGAGAGATAACAGTCACACCATATCATAAATTCCTTGTTTATGATGAGAAAAAGAAGAAATTTATTGTAAAAAGGGCTGATCAACTAGAAATTGGTGATAGATTACCAATAATCAATAAAATACCAATAGAAAATGAAATAACAGAAATCTTTACATATAAATACTTCACAAATAAAAAGAATTACAGAGCTCATGGATTAAAAGAAATTATTCTAGAGAAAATAAAAGAATATAATATTTCTCTACGTAAATTGTGTGATGATTTAAATATATCTCCTTCACAGATATATAAGGATTCAATACCAATGAATATTTTAACTAAATTAGCAAAAATATTAAAAATTGATCTTAACAAAATTAAATTCTTTATATCTTATAGGAAAAAATTCATATCTATCCCATCAAAAATAAAATTGACAAAAGATCTTGGATTTTTAGTTGGTCTCTATTTAGCAGATGGGCACGCAAGACGAAATAGTAAATTAAACCAAATATCTATATCAAACTCAAATAGAAGAGTTATAGAGTATATCAAAAAGATTTTTGAAAAAGAATTTGATTATAGTCCACGCGTAGAGAAAAGAAATAATGTATATGTATTAACGGCAAGTGGAAGAGTAATATACGATTTCTTCATAAATATATTGAAGTTAGGTAGAAATGCAAAAGAAAAAAGAATTCCTTGGTATGCTTATAACAACAAAGAGTTTGCAATAGGTATAATATCTGGGCTTATCGAAGGTGATGGATGTATAGATAGAGATATTTCTATAACCACTATAAATAAAGATTTAGTAAATGATATAGCAACTCTTTTAACATTTTTAGATATATTTGCAAGTATAACAAAAGAAAAGAGGAAATACAAAGGAAAAGATTATGAGGAATACAAAATAAGGATCTATAGCATTGATACAATAAAGAAATTATGTGATTTAGGCCTTGTAGTTATAGATAAGCTCAAAAAAATAAAGGAGCTTTCAAGAAAAGAGGGAAATAAACCTTTATGCTTCGGTGATACAATTCTTGCGAAAATAGTGAAAATAGAAAAAGTGCCTTGTAAATCAAAGTATGTTTATGATTTCATAATAGAAGGTAACAAGACATTCGTGGCTGGATTCGGAAATTTAGTAACTATTGATTGCGATGGCGACGAGATCGGAATTATTTTGGCATTAGATGCACTACTTAATTTTTCTAGAGAATTCTTGCCTGCATCTAGAGGTGGCTTTATGGATGCTCCTATTGTATTAACAGTTAATGTAGAACTCGTAGGAATAGACTCAGAGGCATATAACACAGATATTGTAGACAAATATCCCTTAGAGCTCTATGAAAAGTCACAAGAATATGTAGATCCAAAAGAAGTAAAGATAGAGAGAATTGAAGATAGAATTGGAAAAGAAAACGAGTTTTATGGTTACTTCTTTACCATAGATACAGATGATATTAACATTGGGAATAAAGTCAGTTCTTATAAGAGATTGGCAACAATGACTGAAAAAGTATTAAAACAAATGGAATTAGCTGAGAAAATAATTGCCGTAGATGAAAATAAAGTTGCTACTATAGTCATAGAAAAACATTTTTTAAAAGATATAATGGGAAATCTAAGAAAAATAGGAATACAAACTTTCAGATGCGTAAATTGCAATGAAAAGTATAGAAGATATCCTCTAACAGGAAAATGTTGGAAATGTGGTGGAAGAGTAGTACAAACTGTAAGTGAAGGTTTTGTAAAGAAATATTTAGGTCATACATTAACATTGGCCGATAAATATCAAGTTCCTGATTATTTAGCACAATGGGTTAAAGTTATAAAAGATAAAATAGAGAGTGTATTCGGAACAAAAGAAGAGATATCAAAAGGATTGGAATTCTTCTTAAATAATAAGAAGAAAGCTAAATCTTGAATCTAAGTACTCCCACAATTTTCCCCCAATTTATCATTTTTCTCCTACCCTCGTCCGTCATTATGAAGAAATATTTTGTATTAGTTTTCCTCAAAATCTCTAATAAAGATTCTATTTCATCTCTTTTTTCTAGAAATAGATCTAAACTTATGTAAACTTCTTCTAAAGCAGCATAATCTGCTGCTCTTTTAACATCTTCCAAACCATAAACAATTTTGTCTTTATAAAATAGTTCAGAGATTTTTTCAAAAATTTCCTCCTCAAGCAAAGCCCTTACTTCTTTCAATAACCTCATTTTACTTTCTTTTAAAAAAGAAGATATAGTTAAAGTAGAGGTCTTTACACAATTTACATTAAATTTTTTTAAAACATCTCCTGTAACCATATCTCTATAAACATATAACTTCTTTACATCCTTATATCTCTCATTTAAATAATTAATAAGGTTTTCTATTCCTTTTTCGATGGATTCTTCTAATTTCTCTTTATCAACAAAAAATCTAAAATATTCTTTTGATATTACTGAAAAATCACTATATAAATATATAAAGCATTCGCCTTCCAATCCATCTACAAATACTAAGCATATCTTAGGCTTTTTACTTATTTTTTGATAATTTTCTAGTAACTCAATATCAAATTTACTCAATTTTTCTTTTCTTATTGTTATAATATCCCCATAGCCAAAATTAAAGAAATGATATCCCTTTTCCACCCCTTTAACTTCATTTACAATCAACCCACCTACTCTCAAAAAATCTTGTTTTATTTCAATTTTTTCAACTTTAACAACTAAATAAACCTTTATTTTCTCTTTTCTATCTAAACTAGTTCTCTTTGTAAATCCCTCTACATAATCCCTTCTTTTTATAAATTTAGATAAGAAATAAATATCATTGAAATCCTCTATAGCTAATTTTATTATGTTTTTCTTTTTATCTAATTTTATTATCTTCATTAGCCAGTTACAAAAACTCTAAACACAGCAAATATAACTAGAGATGATAAAAGTATTGTAAAAGGTATTGTATAACCTGTTTTTATTGGCGTTTCTTTTGCAACTTTTTTCTTAGTTATCTCTGAAATTAAGGAAATAAATATGGATGAGTTTGCAGTAGATATCGTTGCAAGAGCATCTACTACTTCTATAATAGAGCCAGGGAAAAATAGAGAAGAAAACAAAGGTAAAACAGTTATTAAAGTTGCAGGTAAATTGCTTATTCCAAATCTATCTATTAATGTATCTTTCGCTATATAAAGAAAGTTATTTCCACTTGTCATCATAGAAATTATGAGAATAAATGAGCTAATAATCAATAAATATCCTGTAAAATTCTCTATAGCAATTTCTTTCACATTAGTTCCATATACCCCAAGGAAAGCAACTATAAAGAATAAGTATAAAGTAAAAACTAAAAGATATGCTAACAAAACAGATTTTTTAAGTTTCTTTGCATTATATCCAAGCATTTTGTAAACCTCCGGGCAGGTCATATAATCAAAACATGCAAATAGAAATAGTCCAATAAAAAGAGGTATCATATTCAAATTCAACTTCACTGAAAAAAGATTGCTTAATGAGAATTTTGAAATAAAAAGATAAATAATCATAAAAAAAATCATAAAATATAAACCATAGACCAAAACACTTTCAATTTTTCCATAACCAGGTGGGTTCATATATATTATAACAAAAAATATGCTGATAAGAATTAATTTAAAGACATTCATCGAAATATTTATACCAAAAAAGTTTAGGAAAAGATAATGAAGAATTTCAGAGATAGAAACAACATAGATAAATGCCGCAAGATAAATACTTAAATACTTTGTGAAAAGGGCGTAATGGGTAATATGCTTGTAACCCAATCTCCTAGGAATATCACTCATTCTATGTCCATCTACTTTGAGAAGTGCTTCAAGATATAACAAAGCAAGAAATAGACCCACACTTATTCCTATAAGTAGGGAAATAATTGCACCAAAGAATCCTATCTTAGAGGCAGCATAAGGTAAAAAGAATATACCTGCACCAACAACACTTCCTAATATTATAAAGGCTCCCCTTAAGACATCTTTATCTGCAAATAAGTTTGTTAATATCTTCATTCTAGTATTTGAGTTTATAAATCAAAATTAAGGTTTATCATCTTTTAAATTGTTCCTAACATTTAGTCTTTATAAGCCCCCGTGGTGTAGCCAGGTCAAGCACACGGGCCTTTCAAGCCCGAGACC
>CAYMVK010000015.1:0-11045 GCA_964394105.1 Candidatus Woesearchaeota archaeon
CTCAACCATCTACACTCAAAATAGGCATAAGTATGGGAAACCAACCAAGATTTTCGGATGAAGAAGAACAAAGAATAGTAATTAAACTAACTGCCGATCCAATTTCACCATTTGGTTTGATCACATTTACTAATTTGACATTAAAGCTGCCTAAGGAAATATTTGTTTCAGGATCTTATTGTTATGAGAGTTCTAATCCATTTACATGCGTAGAAAGTGATGATAGTGTAATCTGTACTCTAGACGCAAATAAGATAAAAACTAATAATATAAAAATTCCGGGGGTAGAGATTTTCAATGAAGATGATAATATATTCATGATGACTTCTAAAGAAAGTGGATTAATATTCTGTGATGTCAAATTCGACAAAACTGCTATGAGTAGTATTCAAACTTTCAAGGTTTACAACATTTATGCAACTGCAACTGTTATAACTCAAGCATGGTTCTTTAGTGATAAAGTAAAAGTATGGATGAGATGAAAAAGAGAGTATTTGTCTTTTTGATGATTTTGATAGTTGGCACTATTTTCTCTTTTAGTTGTAATACGGCTCAAGGAACTCAAGAAGAAAATGTGACAGTAGTTAGGTATGCGAGAGCAGGACCTCTATCTTTAAAATTAGTAGTTTATTATACCCCCCAACAATTAGAGTCAAAAACAGATTACATTGAAGTGTATGCAGATCAATCTTTTTACGCTGCACTTTTCTTGACAAACGAAAAACTTGACTTAACCCTTTATAATATTTCATGTAGATTAGAGGCATACGAGCCGTTTAGTTTAACTGGTGGATCAAGTGCTACATTACCCTCGTTAGAACCTGGGCAAAGTGTTGTTTTGAAATTCTCATTGAAAGCGCCAAATGAAAATATTATCGCATACTTTCCTAGGGAATTTTATATAGTTGCAGCCTGTGAATTTGATGTTGTTGAGAGAGGTAAAGTGAAAATACCTCTAGTAGAAATGACTCAAAGCTATACAGGAAAAATGTCTTTGATGAAGAAAAATAAAGAAGTTTCATCTTTTGTTGGACCATTAAAGATCTCTTTATCACCTAACAATAATATATTTTACTATTCTTCTGAAGAAAGTGGTATAAAATACAATTATATATTCCTTGATATAATGAATGCAGGTTATGGAATATTTATAAGTAATACTATAAGTATTACATTAGAAAATGGTCAAATAATTAATATAAATGATGGTAATATCCAATTGCCTAATTATTATGTGAGTTATGTGCTAACACAGCCAAAAACTATCCCTGTCCAAGTGTATTATGATGTGAGTAATATCCCTTCGGCGATATTTGAAGACTATATACCAATTACTGCAAAATACAGGTATTATGTAGGAGATTTTGCTTCTGTTAAAGTTATACCACGATTGTTGGTATCATACCAACTACTTGATATTAATCTTGATAAATACATATTTTCAATTGATCTAAAACAGTTGGAAGAATATTTTGTTGATGCATCATTAAATGGAACTATAGACATAATTGGAATAAATGATAGTGATATAAGAGGAATTTCAACAGCGAATGGTTATACATATGAATACAAGTATAATTATAGTAATTTAGAGCCAAATGAATTAAAAGATTTATTTAATAAAGCCAGAGAAAGCAAAGATGAAGAGTATTTTGTTAATCACCCTAAAGAATGCGGAGCTCCTGATTATGTCGAAAGTCTTAGTGAGTACGAGAGGCATATTGTATATAAGAACATATTTAGACCAATTCTAATTTGTAAATTCCTCTATGACTTTAATATATCAGACATAAGTGGTACACTTTCTTGCAACGGAGAAAATTCTTATATTAAGTATACAGAAGATTTTATAAGTAGAGCAGAGGGGGCGTTGACTGAAAAAATATTTGATTGGGATCAGATAAACAATTGGTGGAAAATTTTTGAGCAAGTTATCTTCTGTAGAGGAAAATGTAAAGATAATGGATGCATGACAATATATAAACCTCCCGAGATAATTGGTTGTAACTGTGAGGACAAAATGCCTGCAAATATTATTGGAACTTACGGGTTGGGTGGTATAAATATTACTTATCAATGTGGGCAAAAGCCGGAGATAGAGGGCTATATAAAATTTAGTTATGAATTAGACGGTATAACTTTGAATGATTTAATTAGTAATTACAATATTACAGAAGGAATTCATATTATGTTCTTTGGTGATAGAGATAGTACTAGGTTTAGAGATGACGTTGAAAGTCAATTCAAGGGGCCGAGTACTGCTAATAGAATTTGTGCTAGAATACTTTGCACTAAATTCTCATCTGAAGAGAGATAAGTTTAATATTTTTGAAGTATTAGGATAAAAAGATAGTTCTATTTACATCAGGCTCTGATAGACATCTTTACTTGACATGAAGTAGTATTTTTCTACTTCAAGTTTTTAGTTTAGAATAAGACAAAATGGAAATGAAGAAAGTAATAGTGTTGCTTATGGCAATATCCTTCCTAATACTATTTGTGGGAGGATGTATAGGAAGTTTACCTGGGATACCAGGGCAAGGAAAAAAGACTAAAATTGATCTTACATCAGGATATAGTGTATCATATAACAATATTGGGAGATTTTTGAAGAGAGCTTTGTCTTTAGAGGCGGCGCAACCTAGGTTGTCATATGATGTACCAATGATTCCACTAAGTATTGTTCCAGGAACTTCAAAAGTATTCTATTTATGGTTACAGTCTGACATAAATCTAAAGAATGTATCTGCAGTAGAATTATATAAAGCAGATGTAGTTTTTGATTTAACTGAAATTAATGATTATTTAGATGCAGCAGGCAATGAATTAAGAGCAGGTTCTCTAGAAGGACCTATTACCTTTACTGTAACATTTAATAGTGATACAGCAGGACTTACTATAGGATTAGATTTCTCGAAAGAAACTAACTTCTGGCGTGCTTTTGTTATTGGAAAGACCAATAAAGATATAGATAGCTTTCTGCAAACATCTTTAGTTCAATCTGTATATTCACAATTAATTACTTATCCGAGGACTGGGATAGGACCAGTAAGAGTAGTTCTTCAGGATTTGCCTGTATATAAAGATAGAATAATCCTAGAAAGATATACTAGGGAAAATATAACATTAAGGATTCCAATAAGAATAGCTAATGGTTTACCTAGGGACGGAAAGATTGATAAAATATCTATAAATGTAGAAATAATTCCTTCAGTAGATATTGAGAGCTTAGAGTTTGAATTGGGAGGAAAGTCGGCAACTTGTAATGTATCTACAAAAACATGTAATATCACCTCTGCAATAAGCTTAGAGCCTCAATCTGATTATGCAGCAACAGGATATATAAGAATGGTGTTTAACAGCACACAAAAGAATGCAATATTAAATAATCAATATAAAAGTATACTAGTAGCAGTGAGAGGATCTTATACTTATAGTGGAGAAATAGATTTATTTAGTATATACACTCAAAGGATTGAATGAGGAAGGTAATTATATTTGCCTTGATTTCTTTTATTATCTTTTTTGTAGGTGGATGTATCGGCCTTATTCCCCGAAAATCTAAAGAGAAGGTAGAAACCTTCAGTGGAGTGTATTATGCAAAAAAAGTCTATACCAACAAAGGTTATATACATCTAAATGACACTTTTACAGTTTATGTACCTATTACTATAGGCTCAATCTATCCTTACGTCGGAACAAGGATAAATATAACAAATGTTCATATAAAAATAAGGAATTTGCCATATGGATTAACAATAGATACATCTAATTCTATTTTTTCGTTAAATAGAAATCAGATAAATGAATTGGTGGAAAGTAGATATAATGAATTTTATATTACTTTCAGATATACTAACCCGGCAGAGAAAAAAACTGGAACAGTTTCTTTTGATTTGTATACTCACTATTCGCAGAAAGATTATGACTATATATGTTTTTACTTTACATCTCCTCTATCTTGTCCTTCTAGTTTAAAACCAAATTTTCCAATAACTGTAGATATTAAATTGAAGAAAGACGATACTATATCTAATAATATCAGATTATCGCCATACCTAGATACTGTAGATGCAAAATTGGTTATTCAAATAAAAAACAATTTTCCTTCTGTTGGTATTCCGATATCTATAAGCTCTATTAAGATTTATTTGCCAAAAGGTCAAAATATTAAATTTATTCAAGTAGATTCAAATGTATGTAATCCTGATATTGGAATAGTTTGTGATAATACAGAGAACTCTATCACTTTAAATGCAAGCTATGTTTCAAAATTCCCTTATCAAACATCTACAAATTCCTTCATTCCAATTTATCTGGATGTAATATTAAATGTGACGGCCTTGAAGAACAATCCAATTCAAATTATAAATTGTTTTGTAAACTATACTTATAAAATTCCATCGAGTTATTATAAAAATCGAGATATATCAAGAATTTTCTTTACTCTTGAGTAATTTTATTTTTTCTTTTATCCAATACTTTTTATATTTGTCGTTGGGATTGTAAGGTGGAGGCTCTTTTATTATAGTTTCTTTTCCACATTTTGGGCAAAATTCCTTCATAGTATATAATTTGCAATTTGAACAAAATCTAATCTTTTTCAATTTCTAATTTGAATTGTATATCTTTTTTCTTTACTTCTTTTTCCAGTTCTCTTAAAACTTCATCTATAATCTTCTTACCTGCTTTGAATTCAGATACTTTGAAAGAGAAATACCATTCAGGGGAAGAGATATATTTTAACTCAATCTCTTTAATACCTTTGTTTTTCATTCTTTCGATAAATTTCTTTAATGTTTCTTTTATTATAGTAACACCACCTTTCTTTTCACATGATATAGTTATTTTTCCTCTTATTTCTACTTTAAAACTTGATAAATATTCATCTATGATCTTCTGCAAGAGTTTTATTGCCTTTTTATCTTTTAGTATATTCTCTAAGATTTTTTTATTATCTTTATACTCAGCGACAAAATATTGGACTAATTCAAATTCTTTCTTTATTTTTTCTATTAAATTTACAATCTGATTCTCATTTAACTTTCCTAATAAACTGTAGTAGATATAGGAGATTAGTCTCTTTTCCAATTTCCATTCGTTTAGTTTTTTTCTTTTCTCATCCTTGGAAACTCTTCTTAATGAACCATCTATACCGCTTTCTTTGACATCTAATATTTCTACGACTTCTATATCACCAATGTTTATTCTATCTGTAATCTTTTTTATCCTTTTTCTAGATATTTCTGGTAATGGGATAAAGATGTCTACATTTTTATGTTCTAGAGACTCTGCAAATGCTCCGTAAGGTGAAAACTTTTTTATTTTGCAAACAACAAGATCTTTTACTTTTGGTAGAGTATCTCTTTTTAATAATTCATCTACTATATTCATTCTAATATTTTGACAATCTCTGCACCAACTAACTTTGCTTTCCCTCCAGTAGGTTCTAAGAGCAAATTTCCACAAACTCTACATTTTACTCGAGTGCTGGCATGACTATAAGATACTTGCATGCTTCCGCATTTTTTGCATTTCAAAATAAAGAAATAACTTTTATGCTCTTTTTCAATATATTTTTTCATTTCACCTACTTCTTCCATTTTAAACTTTTATTTCAACTTTTTTTGCTCTTAATCCTTGTTTCCACACATGTTGTTTTTTACAAACAGTACATTCAAATCTTAAATCTATCTTTTTAGACAATTTTACCTTATATCTGCCTCTTTTCTTTTGAATGGAATAAGGGAATCCACCATAACCATGCCTAATTTTCTCCCTTCTATATCTTTCCCCTTTTTTGAGTGGAGAGCTTTTTCTCTTTTTTACAATTATCAATTTATGTTCAGTGTGCTTCCTACAATACGGACAATATCTTCTTACCACTTTTGGTAGCTTCATTGTATATCTAATTGAATAGCTTTGTTACTCTTTAATAATATTTCGGCAAGATCTTTTTTGAGAGCCACAATATCTCCTTTTTCAAAAGGTCCATATATCTTTCCATTTTTCCAAACAAAAGCTTCAATTGTCTCCATTATCTTCAATAAGATTGTATTCTTAATTTTTATATTTATGTTTTCTGTTTCTTTTTTGTTTTTTTCTTTTTCTCCCTTTTCATGTGTTAATAGGAAATCCATATACCTTTTGAGAGTATCATATAAAGTCCAAAAAAGTTCTTTTTCAAAATCCAACATATTAGTTTTATCTATTATTTCAGGCGAACTTTCAATAGCAGTAAGAACTTTTTTAAGAATTTTTTGGATTCTTGCTCTTATTAATGATTTTAATACATCTTTGTATGTATCTAGACTTCTTTCTATCATTTTTCTAGTTCTTTCTGCATCCTCTGTATTTGGTATGTTTTGAAGAAGTTTTTTCTTACTTTCCATAAAGGCAAGAGCTTTTTCAAATATTTTACTATCTAATTTACATAAATCTGGAGATATTCTTTCTCTTTCTTTTAAATTATACAATTCATCGAAAGGTAATGGATTTATTTCTTCCATCTTATCTTCTTCTTAATAACATAAACTAGTGGATTTTTTATATTCCACTCCTTGCAGAGATTATCTGGTTTACATATTCCTATTTCTTGAATGTATGTTTTATTTTGACAATTTGGGACCATATATGGTTCTTTTAATTTCTTATACCATTTTAACTGGGATTTTATATAATTATCTTTTAATGGAGGTTTATTTCTTTTGTTCCACTCTTTTATATATGTTTCTACAGTCTCCCAGTCCCAACCAATTCTTAATAAGAAGCTTAATAAAACAAAAAGAGCCCTTTTTCTTCCATCTTCCAGACCTTTAAGTATATTCTTTATGCATGGAGGGAAATCCTCTTCTTTTATTCTTTTCTTTTTTAAAAAATCAGGTTTTATAGTTTTTAAAATCTTTTCAGTGAATTCAGCAGATATTTTTGTTCTATACCAATCGTACGCTGCGAAGAATAATAATGCCGCTTCTTTATCCTTTATTTTATCTATTCTAAAGAAATCATTATATATTTCGACATTTTCTGGTTTTGCTAATTCTATATTGAATTCATCTATCTTATTTTCGGGTACAGGTATACTAGCTAGCCATTTCTTCTCATTTAGACTATATGGAGCTCTTATTAAATGTCTTGGAGTTATTACCATAGAATCTATCTCTACAACTTCAAAGGGATCAAAATCTTTAGAAAGGTTTTTTCCAATATTTTTAGCTATTTTATCGACAGATCCATCTTCAAATTTTAATAATTCTTTTTTAAAATCATCTCTTATTGAATTCTTTATGAATTCAACAACTTCTCTTGCGGCTTCAGGATAACTCAATATAATATTTTTGTCTCCATACATTTCAGGAAACGTTTCATAAGGAAGGATTATATGAAATCCCGATCCTCCAGAAAATTTGATCCAGAAATGCTTGATACCAAATATTTTAAATAATTTCTTAATTAACTTTGCTGCAATTTTTGAATATTCTACATACTTACAATCTAGATCAAAAATAAGGTCCCATCCTATGCGTATATCATCTAGTTTAGTTTGTTTTTCCAAAAGCAAAGGATTTGACCATCTTTCCAAACTTACATGAAAGGAAGTGACTCCTTGTTTTGCATACTCTCCAACTTCAGAAGGAAAAGATAAAATTAAAGGTCTTTTTCCGTAGAACTCTGCTTTATATTTAACAGCTAATTCCCTGTTCTGAGCAAATCTGTATATCTCTTCCTGAATATCTCTTCTACTATAATATTTCTCTATATCTCTTCTATTCAAGTCTAGGTGCAAGTATAAATGCTAATTTTAATCTGTCTAAACTCTTGTACGTAATTCTTACAGGATAATTATTTCCAAACTCTATAGAGACTGTATCTGCAATACCTTCAGCTTTTATTATTTTTTCTAAATATTCAATTGTATAAGTTGCTTCTATATGTTCTGGTACATCAATTTCTAAAAGAGCAGGATCACTTTTCGAGACTTCTGCAGATACTTCTCCTGCTTCAGATTTTGCTACTATTTTGAATATATCTGGATCTGCAATAAATTTTACTGCATCTGATATCATTTTTGCATCTTTTATTGCATCTTTAACAAATCCTGCCTCTATTTCTAATCTGCCTTTAAATTCTAACCCCGATGGCTGTGGTGCCTCTTCTTCTTCCGACGGTTGGATTAATGGAATAAAAAATTTTCTCTTGTAACCATTCTTTAATACGATCTCTAACCTGGATAAATCATCTCCTACAACCATCTCTATTTCTGTCCTCGCTTTTGCTCTTTTTAAGACTTTTGAGAAGTAATCGATATCTACTGTGAATTTTATTGGTGAATCTACATGATATTCTATGAATCCTGTGGGTAAAACATTCAAATCTATCATAGCTACTTTTGCAGGGTCTAGAGCAACTAATTTCATTCCATTCTCATCTACTGAAAAAGTACCTTCTGTAATTAGCTTAGATATAGCATCTATAGCAGTTTTTAATAATTTTCCCTCAGCAAATGCCCCTCTGAACATATATGTAAGTAAGTTAATCTTCAGTATTAAATGTATTTTTGTTTAACCTGTTGTTCAATATCTCTAAAAATTTTTTATATGTGTCAAAATCAAAATTTTTCTTATTCACTTTCTTTATGACTAAAGGTTTTACTTTAATACTCTCAATAAAAATAGGAATTCCAATAACTCTCACTACATCACCTTCATTTAACTCGTTTAGTAAATCCTTTCTATCTATAAATACTTCTACAGAACCTGTATCATCTTCTACAAAAACAGATCTAGATGTTTTATTTGTAATAGTACCCAAAAAAGAACAGATTTTTTGTGTATGATCTATGTCTTTTATTTTACTTAACCATAATCTCTCCATACATATCCACACTTAGTACATTTATAAAATATTGTTGGCGCCTCATCTGGAGATCTCGTTTGCTTAGCCCACCAATAAGCTTCATCATTACCACATCTAGGGCAAATAATGCCTTTTATTACAGGTAAATCTTCTGTATATTCTTCGCCAACAACTACCTTTACTTCTTTTCTCTTACTATTTGTTTTGCCTTTAAAAATTAGAGATTCTTTTTCATAAATTTCTCCACAGTTTATACATACTAAAACTGTTTTTCCATTTACTTCTTTAGGTATGAGAAGACCCCCACACTTTTTGCAAAACATCTGTGTCATTGAATTTATCTTTTATCTTACAAGATGTATATAAAGGTTTTCATTTTCTTCAAAATATTTTTAAGATCAGAATTAATTTTAAAAACTTTTTACTAAATTCCAAAAATTTTGTAGATTAAATATCTAGGATAGCCTATAACAGGTATTCTTAATACGACTTTTCCTCTTATTTTATCTTTTTCTATTTTTACCTCCCATGGTAAAGAACCTATATTATTGTCACCTTGAGTGGCAAAATAACAAGTATTATTATTCAAATATATTCTTTTTATTACTCTATGGATTATTCTAGTATTTCTATTAACTTCAAATTGAATAACATCATATTTCTTTATATCTATGCAAGGATCGCCTACCTTTATTACTACAACTATATCCCCTGGATATAAACCATCTTTAAATGGAAAATGTTTTGGAAAAGTGTTATTAAATACAGTTTTGAACTTAATTTTCCATGTATTTCCATGTATCATGCTTTCACTGCCTATTACAGTGATGTCTTGAATACCAAAAAGAGGTAGACAATATGTTATGAATATTTTTACCGCTACTACGATAACAATAATTTTTATCAATTCTTTTAATACTTCTTTCTTCAAAAAAACAATATTTTTCCTCATAGCTTCAATTTTTCTAAATCTTTAATAATTTTGTCGACAGTTTCTTTTATAATTTTCTTTGGATCTTTATTTTTTGTGACTATATATACAATAGCTCTTTCTTCTAGAGGATGAGGTACTTGATACATAGATATCTCTATATCTGGATTTTCTAGAAGGTATTTAGTAAGTATATTTGCAATTGTATGTGTTTCTCCCTCTATTTCAAGTTTTATTTTATTCTTATCCTCTTCTAAAACTTTTATTTCCATAATCAAATTCTTTAACTACTATGACTGATAAAAAAATTTTTGTAAAGTTACTTCCATTTGGTATAGTCACATTAGACAAGGATAAGAGAATAAAAGAAATCTCTTTGTTCTCTAAAAACCCAAAAGATGCGATAGATATATACTTAAGTAGAGGGGACGAAATGTTGAAAAGTATTATAGAAGATTATAAAAAAAGAGGCTATATTGTAGAAGAATACAAAGGAATTGTGAATTATATAGACTACTTGATAAAGAAAAAGATAATTGGGAGTAAAGAGGAAACAATTGACTTTATTACAGATGTTAATAGATTATTAGCTATCAAAGAAGTGAAAAGAGAAGTAAAATGGGATAGATATATAATCAATCTTGTTGATTTACTTGAGGATTTAACTAAGGTAATAAATCTTGTTTATGAAAGATTTGTAGAATTATATGGTATGTATTATCCGGAAGTTGTAGAGAAATTTAAGGGATCTATAAATGATTTTATAAAATTATTTGATAAGGGAATAGAAAGAGAAAAAATTGCTAAAAAATTAAAAATATCACCCGAATCTATGGGTATAGATTTAGATAAAGAAGATATAGCTGTGTTATCATTAATTTTAGAATATCTTAGAAAAAGTATAGAATTAAAGAGGAATATCGAAAAGAGGATTGAAAAGGTTATAACAAGGCATTTGCCAAATACCTCTTCTATAGCCACTCCTTTACTTACAGCTAAGCTAATTTCTTTAGCCGGTAGTCTGGAAAGATTAGTTAAATTTCCTGCAAGCACTATTCAAGTATTAGGTGCAGAAAAGGCATTATTTAGACATTTGGCCAAAGGAACACCTTCGCCGAAACATGGTATTTTATATCAACACCCATTAGTGTTTAAAGCAAGGAAGAAAGAAAGAGGAAAAATAGCAAGATTGCTTGCTACAAAGATTGCAATTGCTCTCAAGGTGGATTACTTTTCTGAAGGGAAGAAAGATATTAGG
>CAYMVK010000016.1:0-9889 GCA_964394105.1 Candidatus Woesearchaeota archaeon
GCTGACAAATTAGTAGGAGAGATTTTAAACATAAATGCAGATGTTTTATCAAAAGAAGAATTAGAAGAATTGATTAGGAAGCATAATATAAGATGCCAAAAATGTGGGGGAGAATTAGGCGAAGTAAAATATTTTAACCTAATGTTTGAAGTAAAGGTAGGTGCATATAAACAAGCAAAAAAAGCATTTTTAAGGCCAGAAACTGCCCAATCTATGTTTTTAGATTTCTATAGAATTTATAAATCAATAAATCCAAAATTTCCTTTTGGTCTTGCACAAGTTGGAAAATCTTTTAGAAATGAAATATCACCAAGGAAATTTGTAGTTAGAATGAGAGAATTCTATCAAATGGAGATAGAATGGTTTGTATTGAGAGATCCAAATTGTGATGTAAAGAAAAAACCAAATTGTAGAGATTGTAAAAAATGTATGATGAATAATCATCCAAAGTTTCATGAAGTTAAAGATGTAAAAGTAAGGATTTTAACTAGAGAAGCACAAAAGAAAGGATTAGAAGAAGCTGAAGAAGATACAGTAGAAAATTTTGTTATGAGAGGAATAATTCCAAATGAACATGTAGCGTATTTTATGGCAAAAGAGTGGCTTTTTATGAAGAGATTTATACCTGAAGAAGATATGTATTTTAGACATCTTCTAGAAGAAGAAACCCCTTTCTATTCTGCAGGTAATTTTGATTTAGAAATAATTACAGAATTCGGAAACATAGAAGTTTGGCCAATTGCATATAGAACAGATTATGATTTAAAAGTCCATTCTAAACATTCTGGTATAGATCTGACAGTAGAATATATGGGAAAAAAGATTTATCCTCATGTGATAGAACCTAGTTCTGGTATAGAAAGGCCTATTATAGCTATTTTAGAAAAAGCTTTTGTTATCGATGAGAAAAGAGGATACAACTGGTTGAAGCTACATCCACTAATTGCACCATATTTATGTTCTGTACATCCACTTATAATAAATAAAGAAGAATTTCTAAGAAAAGCTAGAGAAATTTACGAATACTTGAAAGAAAATGAGATTGATGTAATATTGGAATTAGGGAAAGGTAGTATTGGAAAAGCCTATGCTAGAATGGACACGATTGGTATTCCTTATAATATAACTATAGATTATCAAACATTTGAAGATAGCACTGTCACTATAAGATTTAGAGATACAAAAAAACAAATAAGAGTAAAAATAGAAGACTTACCAAAGAAAATTAAGCAGCTGGCAAAAATATATCCAAAATTTGAGTAAATGACGCTATCTACCTAGTGAAGATACCATAGAATTTTATAAGGAAATTAGATAAGAATTCAAGAATTTTCTGAATAAAATTTGGCTTTATTTCTTTATGCTCCTTCCATTCTTCAAGTAGGAAAATAGGTCCACCACCACAGCCTCTAACTCCCAATACGCCAATTGCATATTCTTTCTCAGCATCTATCCATTGGTTACCAGCTAATCCCCAATATCTTACCAGAGATACTATTTTTGCAATTTTCCTATAACTTATTCTTATAGCTCCTATTCTCTTAAGTTCATAAAGAATTTCTCTAGTGACTTCTTTAGGATCAAATTTCTCTGGATCTTCATAAAATTCACACTCTTCCCTCCAATTACTTCCATTCTGATAAATATAAAAATTTTTAATGGCAATTTGAATTCTTATGCCATTATCAAAAACATACAACAATATTGGTTTAAATTTTGTATAATAAATAGAAATTTCTCCTTTTACGCCCCAAGTCTGACCATATGGGGTTACATTTGCCTTTTCAAAATATTTTGAAACTATTCCTTTATTGACCTTCATATGTATCTCTATAGCCCCTCTATCGCAAGTATATCCTGTACCTATACAACCAAAAGATAGAGAAAATACAAATACAAATAAGATAAGAATTTCAGCACAGAGCCGTATAATCATCTTTTCATATAGGCTCTCCTTCATCATTTCTTTTAATTTTTAATTCTTCTAACAATTAAACTTATCTCCCCAGTAATGTAATAAAGGTTCAAATAATCTCTTCCTTACATGCTCTTTAACAACTTTTCCTACTACAATATAATGATCGCCAAATTCTTTCATAAATTCTAAAACACACTCAAAACTTATCGGACAATCTATCAAAGGAGGTTTAATAGTTTCAGATTTTATAATTTTTATGTTAAATTCTTTAAATTTATCAATATTTCTGCCAGAAGTAGTTCCACAAAGCCAAGCCATTTCTTTTTGTCTTTTTTCCAATATATTAACTCCAAATTCTGGAATTTCTCTTAACAATTTGAAAGTATATCTCTTTGGTGATATAGATACTGCAATATATTTTGGATTAAAGCTAATGGGCATCAAAAAGCTTGCAGTCATAGCATTTGGTCTACCTTCTTTTGATATTGTTGTTATTATTGCAACTACTCTTGGAAATATCTGTTGAGATATCCTCATAATAAAAAATAAAAGCTATTGTCTAGATAATTTATCCAGAAATTGCTTAACTTCACATGCCTTGCAAATATCTCTTGAAGTGGGTTCTCCACAAATCTTACATAAGTTTAGAGATATCTTAAGGTATTCAAAAACATATTTTTTAAATTTCTCTGAAATCTTTAAGAAATTTTTTACAACATTCTCATTAAGTCCTGGATATTTATATTCTAATTCATATAACTTCCTCCTTACCTTGTCTCTCAAAGCCCCAACAATATATGGACATTCGACAAGAGGAGGATTAAATCCTTTTATCAAGCAATAAGTTCTACTCTCTTTCTCAAAATGGAAGTAGAAAGGTTTAATCCTCTGAACAAAATATTCTTTTAATTCTCTAATTCCAGTTTTTACTCCTAATCTTGCCATATTTATCATATTATTTGCAAAAAAATTCATAATGATAGATTGAGCTTCATCATTAGTATTATGAGCTGTTGCTAGCTTATCAAACCCTAGATCTTTTGAAGCTTTGTTTATACCATATCTTCTCCATATTCCACATATAGTGCAGGGATGGATATTCACAGATTTTCCCCTTAATAGTTTAACAACCTCATCTAATGAATACCCAAACAATTCTTTATAACTTACAACTTCTAGCTTAATATTTTCTTTTTTGCAAAAGTTTTTTAGGTAATTTAAAAGAATATCTCTATAACCTTTAATTCCTTCGTCAATAACTAATCCACAAATATCAATTTTCCATTTTTCTTTATATTTATTGAACAAATATAGCATAGCGATACTGTCTTTTCCTCCGGAAACTGCAACTCCAATATATTCTCCTTTTTGAATTAAATTATATTTCTCAATTGTGTTAACAAATTTCTTTTCAAAATATTCTACAAAATGTTTCTCACAGTAACATTTTCCCTTATAGCAATATATAGCTCTATTACTACAAAAACTACACTTCATTTTCAAAGTATTTCTTTAATCTACAAAAACTACAAATTTCTGAATTCGTAGGCATACCACAAATCTTGCAAAAATTTGTTATTTCCTCTTTTTTTACTTTATTTTTTACCATCTTCAAAAGTGTTTTATAAATATTATAAGTAGATGTAGGGTTGATACTTTCTAAGTACATAATTGCCCTCTTATACACATTTTGGGTATTACCTATGGCGTAAGGACATTCTATATGTGCAAATGGAATTTTATTCAATAAAGCATAAAGCAAACTCTCTTTTTCCCTAACAAAACATAGAGGTTTCACTTTCTTTACAAATTTAGATGATTTTGGAAGAGATGGAACTGATTTATAAATAAGATCTAAATTTCCTGATAAAGCATTTAATAAAATAAAAGATAAAATATCATCAAGATTATGAGCAGTTACTAAAACATCAAATGAATTCTCATATGCAAATTTATTCATGATATATCTCTTGACAATACCGCATACAGAACAAACATCTCTTCCTCCAACCCCTTTTATTTTTACTCCAAAGTCACTTACTTTAACTATGTTTAACTTCTTATTTATCATTCTAAATAATTTCTTGACAAAATTTTCACATATATCGGAATAATTCTTTATCTCCAAATTTATATATAAGCCTTCAAAATTATATCCCAATTTGTTTAGGATAAACGCTAACGTGGAACTGTCTTTACCTCCAGAGACTGCAACAAGAATTTTATCTTTTTTAGAGAATAATTTGTATTTCTCTATAGTCTTTTGTACTCTCTTCTCCAAATATTCTTTAAAGTGATCTTCGCATAATTTACCTTCAATTGTTTGAATAATAGCCCTATTTCTGCAAAATCTGCATCTCATCCTCCAGAAATAACATTAATTAATTTTATTTTATCTCCATCAAACACTTTTTCCTCCTCTAAAACTATTTTTCCGTCTCTTATTATTACTACCTCACTAGGAAATATATTTAGTTGATTTAAAACATCTTTTATTTTTTTAAATTCCCCTTCTAAAATTTTCGTCTCATTCTTCCAAAGTAACTCTACTTCTACTTTCATAAGTTTACCTAAAAAGAAATAAAAGTAAAAATAAATTAATTTATTTTTTGTATCCTAACTTTCTGAGAAGATTGTACCTTTCTTTCTTATCTTCTTCTCCTTCTACTCCTTTACTAACACACCCATCTATGACTCCTATAACTCCTCTACCTCGACTTGTCTCAATAATCACCACTTGAAGAGGATTTTGAGTTGCTGCATATATTGTCCCTAACTCAGATACTTGTTTTAATCTATTTAATACATTTATTGGCCATGCATCTTTTATCAGTATAACTAAACAATGGCCTGCTCTAATCTTTTCAGCATTTTTTACAGCATATTTTATTAACTCTTCATCGTTGCCATCATATCTTATCAAGCATTTTCCAGACGCCTCACAAAAGGCTATTCCAAACTTTATATTGGGTGCTGATTCTGCTAGAGCTTCATATACATCTTCGACTGTCTTTATGAAATGAGAATATGCCAAAATTACATTTACTCCTTCTGGCTTTTCTATATCTATAATCTCTATTCTGTAATCCATAAGAAAACTTATAAAGAGATTGATCTAAAATAATTTAGAGTACAAGGTTTAACTCTCTTCTAAGTTCATAAGAGAAAGATTTATAATAGAACATCGTTTATTTTGAACCTTATATGAATAGACGCCGCCAATCCTTGTAATTTCACATTTTTTAGAGAATTTCTTAGTTGAATATATATTCACTAAAAAAATAAGGAAAATGTGTTCTATTTAAAGGTATTATAATTTTTGGCAAAAAATCGATAAAAATTGTAGTTATGCAAATAAATAAGAGCAAAAACGTAAAATTTTTATTAAATAAGTAAGTAGATGAAAGTATGGAACCGAAAAAAGGTAAACTAAAAGGTACATTTGAAATAATAGTAAAAAAAGCAGGTGAAGTAATAGAAAAGGTTAGAAGGAAATTTGAAGAGTTTGGGGTAAAAATAGTAGATATAAACGCAGAAGAAGATAGAATTATAATAAATATTGAAGGAGATCTAAAGAACAGACCTCATAATGTTATACTTAGAGTAAGAAAAGATTTAGCTAAAGAAGGAATCAAATTCAGAAAAATTGGCATAGTCAAATATGAAATTGAGTTAGTATTTGATGAAGATCTACCTAATTTTAACACTTACCCTTTAGTAAAAGAGTATAAAACGGAAGGGAATAGATTTTATTGTGTATTAGAAAATGTGGATGAGCAGACGATAGAAGAGGGTACAATAGATAGATTAATAGGATATGTAAAGGAAAAAGCATTAAAATACATATATTCAGGAAAAGCTGAATTTTGGAAATTAGTAAAAAAAAGTAATGAAAAAAGAATGTATACAAATAAAGATCCAACAGAATTAATGCTAAAGGCGAAATGGATTGAGAAATTTCCAGGTATGGGACAATGGTACTTATTAGGACCAGCTACTAAATTAGGAAAACACTTTATAAACCAAATTATAGAATTTCTAGAAAAAGAAGGTTTTCAAGAGATAATAATGCCCAAATTAATACCTTTCAAAGTTCATGTAAAGTCAGGTCATTTAAGAGGTTCTGCTCATGAAATGTATCTAGTTGCACATCCAAAAAAGAGGGATAGAGAATTCTTTGAAGAATTTTACGATTATGTAACAGTTACTAGAAAGGTAGATAAGAAATTATTAAGAGAAAAATTTGATGAGTTTGAATATGCATTATGTTACGCGCAATGTCCACCATTTTACTGGTTAATAAAAGGTAAGAGATTCAAATTAGAAGATCTACCAGTAAAAGTATATGATTTTAGCGGTCCATCATGGAGGTATGAGAAAAGTGGAATAAGGGGCTTAGAAAGAGTTAACGAATTTCATAGATTAGAAATAGTTTGGTTAGGTACACCGGAACAAGTAAAAGAAATTAGAGACAGAATTACAAATTATGTCGTTGAGCTCATAGACAAATACTACGATTTAGAGTGGAGATTAGCCCACGTAACCCCCTTCTATCTAGCACATGAAGGTAAAGCTGGTGGAGAAGAATTCCCATGGACATATGATCTTGAAGTATATTTGCCTTACAAGGGAGATAGAGAAAATAAGAATGCTTGGGTAGAAATAGCATCTTTTAACGTCCATGGAGATCACTATACTAAAGAATTTAATATAAAGGGAAGTAAAGGTGAAGAATTGTGGACCGGTTGTGTAGGATTAAGTATAGAAAGATTTCTAGCAGTATTTATAGGACAGAAAGGGATAGATATAAAAAATTGGCCTGAAAAATTGGTAAAAGATTTAGGAGAATTGAAAAATAATATAAGATATATCCAATGATTCTTTCTTTCTATTATTTAATTAGATAATATCATATGCCTCAAGTATACTTTCTATTTTATCTTTCTTATCAGTAGCTATATCCCTGTACTTAGGATGAATATAAACTCTAAAATAAGGAATAGTCATCTCTACACTCTCTAATGATTTAATGTACAAGGAAATATTACGTATACTTGCAATTTCTCCAAATTTATCCTCTACGAGGACATCAAATGTAATATCTTTTCTATCATAACATAGCGGAAAAATCAAAATATATTCTTTATCTATACTAAGACATTTACTAATTTCTTCTTCTATTTCTCTTATTTCATCAAATTCTATTTTATTTCTCTTTATTATATATTCACCAACCATTTTATATAATTTTCTATTTTCTATCATAGCTATATAACCAAAATCATCTATTTCTTTCAAAAACATCCAAAAACTTATATCATCATAACTTAATAAATCTATATCTCTTACCTTTTCAACATTTCTTAGTAAGACTTCTTGTAACATTCTAGAAGCTGATACAATAGTCTTATGTAAATACACGGTCCTTCTCATAAAATTTCTTGCTAATAACATCGCCTCTATCCCAGGAATTGCCTTATATGAATATACTAATTTATTTTCTTTTATCTTTGCATGCTCCATTAGAAAAAACACATCTACAATTTTCCCAGCAGGGTTACCAGTATGATGAGCATCTCTTAAGAGATAATCCATTCTATCCACATCTAGATTTCCTTTAACAATCCCAACATCTTTTCCTTTTATAATTTTGATAACTTCCTTGCAATCAAATGTAAAATTTGTGAAAATATCTTTATAATAGTCTTTTATTAATTTAGAAGAATTTTCCTCATGTTCTGGAAGCCCACATACTTTGGCTACATGTTCTACAACGTGAGAAAAAGGATAATGCCCTATATCATGTAACAATCCAGCAGTAATATAGAGATCTTTTAAATCGTTGAATAATTTTTCGGCAAATACTCCAGCTAAATAACCAACACCTAAAGAATGTTCAAATCTGCTATGATTTGCTGAAGGATATACCAAATATGCAAATCCTAGTTGTTTAATCCTTCTCAATCTCTGAAAAATAGGTGTGTCTATTATATCCTTGAATTTTATGTCAAAATATACAAATCTATATAATGGATCAGCTATAATTAATTTTGCCTTATTTAACATGTTGTGTGAATGATTATTAAACTATTTTTACCATAAAACTCTTCCACAATTTCTAGTATATCTTTTGTGTTCCCAATTATTACTCTTATTCCTTTAGAAGTTAATTTTCTTATTACTTCAGTCTCTATAGGCAACACACCATATTGTCCTGCAGCAATTAATACTATATTCGGTTTTGACTTGCAGTTGCTTAAATAGAGCTCTATTTCCTCTTTTGAAAGAGGTGTATGACCATAGATACTCTTCTTATTTTCTGATAAATCTTTCCTTCTTTTCTCTATTTTACCATCAGGATAAATGATAATATCTCCTTCATATTTTCTATTATTTATTTTAACCCATCCAAATCCAGTATCTAACTCCATAACTAAGTTAAGAACTAGATATACCTTTTATATATTCGTAGGCGGAAAGTGCTGCAATAGCACCCATAGCACATGCAGTTATAATCTGCTTATGCTTAATATTAGTACAATCTCCCGCAGCAAAGATACCCTTAATATTTGTGCTACAATTTTTATCAACAACAATTTCTCCTTTTTCATTAGTAGTAATACCTGTTTTATTAATCATTTCACTCCTTACTTCAAAGCCAATTTCTATAAAAACTCCATCTAATTTAATCTCTTTAATTTCTCTTGTCTTCACATTTTCTATAATAATAGACTTAACTTTATTCTTTCCTTTGATTTCTTTTACAACAGAATTTAATATAAATTCTACATTTGGTTTTTTCTTTACTTTTTTGACTATACTCTCCTCAGCTCTAAAAGCATCTCTTCTATGAATTAAATACACTTTTTTTGCTATATCAGATAAAAACTCAGCTGCTCTAAATGCTGAGTCTCCTCCACCGACTACTGCCACTACTTTATTCTTAAAGAAGGGTCCATCACAAGTATAACAGTAAGAAACACCTCTTCCAATTAGTTCTTTTTCTCCGGGAACTCCTAAATATCTATGCACTCTACCTATTGCCAAAATAACTGTCTTAGTAAGAAATTTTTTACCATATAAAGTATGTATCTCAAATAAATTATCTTTTTTATCTATTTCAATAACTTCATCCAAAATTATTTCTCCTCCTAGATATTCATAATGATTTCTCATTTTCTCAACTAATTCCATTCCACTTATTTCTAAGAAACCAGGATAATTCTCTATTTTATGAGCTAAATTCATTTGTCCTCCTATATCCTTACTAATTATAAGTATCTTCAGTTCTCTTCTCAATGCAAAAATACCAGCTGTAAGTCCTGCCGGTCCAGCTCCTATAATAATAATATCATAAATTTCCATTGTAGACTTCTAATGCGTCTTTTATTATTTTCATAAGCATAAATTCATTAACCATCCCATTATGTTCCTTTACTTTTTCGCCATTTATAAAAACAACTGTTTTTGGAACTGCAAAAACATTGAAATTCATAGAAAACTCTTGAAATTCAGATGCTTCAACAACTTCACTTCTTATTTTATCATTAATTATAGCAAATTTAAAAGAACTCCTAGAAGCTATTGGACAATATGGACAATTTGGTGTAACAAATGTAAGAATATTTATATTTTCTTTTATTTTAGCTACCTCTTTTGCTATATTCAGAGGTAATTCAGTAGCATTCATAGATACATCTATTAACGTGTCTACAAAAACTCTAAATTCATATCCAGAAGGTATACCATAATATATTATATTTTTCTTTTTTTCAAATAAAACACTTGGAGATAATCTCAATTTAAGTAAATTAGCCATTCTATTATCAATTTCCTTATAAGATATTTTTGGAGATAAATTAGACAATTCTTTCAACATATCTTCCACAATATTGACAAATTTATTTGTCTCTCTCCCCTTATAAAGAAGTAGTGTAATATTATCTTTCAATTTCTCTTCAAAAATCTTTT
>CAYMVK010000017.1:0-956 GCA_964394105.1 Candidatus Woesearchaeota archaeon
GCCTACAATCACTTTAAATCCAGTCAATTTCTCGAACCTTTTCAAAGGAATTTCAAACTTTTTATTTCTACATGCAAAAACAATATCTTCTGGTTTATATTTTGAAACAATTTCAACTAAATCTCTAATTCTCCTATCTATTTTTTCAATATCATAAATGTATACGTTACCTCTTGACTTGTAAACATAATGGTCTCTTACATATTTGCTTGGCTTCTCTGGGCAGATATGTACTTTGTATTTCATATACATGCTTCTCGAAACAAGTAAATTTTCGGCCATTTTCTTTATATTTTTTCAGGTAAGATTCTTACTATAGTTATAGGTAATATACCCTTCTTTAGTTCTAATTCTGCGATTTCTATAAAACTTTTGTTTGTATCTTTCAGCTTAATTAATATTGGTGCTCCCATAGATATTTGTAGAGCTCTAGCTCCTATTATCCTAGCTATTTCATATTTTGTATACTCCTTTGGATCAACTATAACCACTCTATTTTCTCCCATTTTTGTCTTTCTATTTGTATTATAGCTCTTTTAGATAATTGAATACAATTTAAAATCTCTTCTTTTGTAAGTAAACCATCTCTTATTTTTTGGAATGAGTAAATATTCCTCCTATCTCTACCTATAGCCAAAATCACATCAGCAACTTGTTCTTCTTTTTTTACAGGATCTAAAAATAAATAATCGTCTATTTTAGCTATGGTTATAGAATATAAATTCTCGTTTAATAATTTTAACTTCTTATTAGATAACCCTTCTTCTCTCAATACTCTATCTTTTTCCTCATCGTATATAGGATAATAAGTATTCTTTAATGCTTGCATAGCTGCTAAAAGAGAAGCATCTATTAAATTTCCATCATTATTAATTATGTAAATATCAATCATAACTTTCCAAACTTTTTCCCCCTCATTTATTACCAAATCTTTCATATCTATCGCCTTACCATGT
>CAYMVK010000017.1:966-4316 GCA_964394105.1 Candidatus Woesearchaeota archaeon
CCATGTCTTAGTACTCTATCTACTACTCTAGCCAATTCTATAGCTTCTGGCGTAGGTGGTCCTGGCTCATATGATGGATCCGCAATAGGAGCTAATTCTGCGTTGACTACTTGAATACCTTCATTAGGTTTATCTGGAAAAGGTTGTCCTATATCCATTTTTACTCCAACCAAGACTTTTGTATCCCCTATTTCTAAATATGCTGATCCTTCTGCGTTTTTTATTGGATTTATTTGTATTTTTATCTTTCTATATTCTTCTAACTCTCTTCCATCAAATCTTTTATTATCTTTTGCCAATTTCAAAATTGTATCTCTAACCACCGATCCCATTTTTTAGTAAACTCTCAGCAACTTCGTATGCTTTTTTAGCAAGTGATTCTTCTATATAAACACCTACAGCCTCTTCTAATTTATCTTCATCTATAATTTCCCTCTCACCATTTTTCTCTATTACATCTATCTCTAAATCTATGTAAGCGGCATAGGATGGAAATATTTCTATAGGAGTATTTATTGAAAAGTATCTGCCTTTTAATTTGCCTTCTCTAGAAAGGTATTCGTGGATGATATACCAGGAACCTTCTTTTATATACGTTAAAATGAAATCGCCTGGTTCTTTTTCAATATTAAGTCCATCATATATACCTTTTGTTCTTACATTTCTTCTAATTACTATTTCTTTATTTTCAAAATCTTTTTTTATAATTTTTCCATTCATTACAATTTTCGTTCCATCCAATTTCTTATGAATTATAGAATAAATTCCATTTTTTGCTCCTATTTCTTTTTCCCAGATAAATTGCATTAATAAATTATTTATATAATCTTTTTTTACAACATTTTCTTTTATGAGATGTTCGCATATATCTACAAGTACATTATGATCGACAACTCTCAGTCTATGATGTCCGATAATTGTAGGTAAAATTTTATCTCTAATTTTATCAAGAAATTCTCTTGCATTTTTTCCAAAATCAACAAATATAATCTTTTGACCATCCTTCACTTTGCCTATGTTCATATTTTCATATTTTTTCTCCAATTCTTCTAATTCATTTATCATTCCATTTATTTCTTTTTTTAGCATTTCTTCAGGTCTACCTTCTGCTAATGCCTTCCACAAAATGCCATATCCCTTTTCCTGATATTCTTTTGATATAGAAAGCAATCTTTTTTGTTCTTCTTTATTTTTTAGGTGTTTACTTACTTTTGAAAAACCTTTCTTTATTACAATAGCACTCTCTCCAAACATTCTTAGTGAGGTGGATAAAAGTGCATCCCCATTTTTTAAGTATTTTTTAACTTGAACTATAATTTTCTTTCCTTTTTCAATAATTCCATAAAATTCAGAGATGGGAAGATAACCTTTTATATCTCCTAAGTCAATTTGGATTAACTTTTTATTGGTTATAACATCTTCTATTACTCCTACATAAATATCACCTACTTTTATTTCTCTTTTGCAAAAATCATTAAAATTTTCTTTGAAAATTTCTATTATCTTTTCATCATCTTTTCCATGAACTACAACCCCTAATTTATCTTCTTTATCGTAAACAATAGTGTCAGCCCAAGGCTCGCCCTCAATTCCTAATCTTTCTTGTATTCTTTTGCTTGGAGTGGCTATTTTTAAGCCATTATCTAAAAACAACTTAGTTAATGAAGTAGAATAAATCCCTCTAATCTTTACTACCATTCTTCCTCTATTTTAACATATTTTTCTTTTAAGGCTTCTTTGACTATTTTATATATTTTGAGACAAGCTTCCTTACCATAATCTAACAACACTTTTACTTCATCTTCACTCAATTTTCCGTCTAATTGTATTAAACTGAAAGCATCGTATTTTGGAATGTAAGCTAATGGCATATCACTTGCTTCATATCCTTCCACTTCAAAATCTTCTTCTTTTTTGTTTAAATCTACTACTAATTTATCTCCAACTTTTCCAACAGCTACAGCTACTACTAGATCTTTCATTGGAATTCCAGCATCGGCAAGCGCCATAGAAGCTGCAGTTATAGAAGCACATCTTGTACCAGCATCAGCATTTGTTATGTATGTATAAACATCTATAGCAGCTCTAGGAAATAATTCTAATTCTAATACTGGAGAAAGAGCCCTTTTCAATACTGTACTTAACTCAATTTCTCTTCTTCCCGGAGCGGGTGAAGCTCTATCAGGGACGGAAAAAGTCATCATATTGTAGTAAGTCCTAAGTATAGCTTTTTCAGGATCTGCTAAATGTCTTGGATGTAAAATTCTTGGACCGTATACTGCCGCAATTGCTTCTGTATTACCTATTCTAAAATATGCTGAACCATCTGCATTTTCAATTATCCCCACTTTTGCTATAATTGGTCTTAATTCTTTCCAATCTCTTCCATCAAATCTCTTTTCATACACACTTGTCATTTTTTGATTCTTGTCATTTCTTCTTCTAAGAATCTTCTTATTTTATCAGTTAATCCACTTCTATGACTTTCTTTTTCAATAATATAAATAGCTCTAGCCAATATTTGTGTAACTTCAGCAGGTGCCTTTATCCAAATATATCCATTTTGTCCAACCAATATTTTTGCTTTTGTAATTTCCTTCATCATTTTTACCATACTACCTTCTCTTCCTATAACTCTCGGTACTTTAGTTGGTTCTACTTCTACAAGAGTGCCTCCAACTAATTTTCCTAGGCCTTTATCTTTAACACTTAATTGAATAAGCATTGATTTTGGTACATTTATGACTTTTGCGGCGATTATATCTCCTATATCATAATACTTACTTAAGTCTGTTGTTAGAACATCAATATATTCGTCTACAGCCTCTCTTAGAGGCAAATTCACCATAAAATATGTACCTAAATCTACAAGCCAACCTGAAAAACCTACTTCAACTATTTTACCTATAACAAAATCCCCTTCTTTTGGAATGTATGGACCTGTAAGGGGTGTTATTTTGATTTTATTTTTCTTTATTTCAACTAGAGAAACTTGCTTTGCAAATATTTTATTTCCTTCTCTATAGAAAGAGCCTTGAGCATTTATCGCACCTTCAGCAATTAAATCTCCGGGAGTAACAATACTTCTATCCTCTACATGAATTTTATACTCTTTCATTCTTCTCTTAATCTTACATCAACAAGATTATTTGTTAATTTAGCCAGTTTTCCTAATATAAATCCTTCTACTGGTATATATATATCTATATCAACTACCCAATCCCCATTTTTTAACCAAATTTCCTTGATTATATCTCCACTTTTTTCTACAAGGTAATATACTCTTGGAACAAATTGTGCTGGTACTACGATCCTATATTTTCTCTTTTCAATAACTATAGGAAGAATTT
>CAYMVK010000017.1:4326-9721 GCA_964394105.1 Candidatus Woesearchaeota archaeon
AGTATGTCTTTTAATTGTGTTTCTATTGGCTCACTTTCTTTTATATTTATTTTTAATTGCTCTAATGCTAATTCTAATCTTTGAGGAGGTATTGGTAACTTTGTTTTTGCATCTTTTCCGTATCTGGATAAAATTTCTACTAATCTTTTATATTTCTTTTCTTTTTCCTCCTTTTTTAGTTCTACAGGCACAATTAATTCTCCTTCTTTGAGAATAATCTCTGCAATTTTATATATATCATCTGTTTCAAATGCTTCTATAAGTTCTTCTCTAGAAGCCTTAATTCCTTTCCTTTGATCCCTAAAAACAAAATCTGAAACCAATACTTCGTGAATTGTTACATTTTTTCCTTTTCTATAGTTTAAAGCATTTTCTAAATCAACAGCAATTTCAAATATTTTACCTTTTCGTTTAATTCTTGCAATCGTTATTTTATTACTCATTTTTACCAATATTTAGCTATATCTTCAGGTCTAAATCCTTCTTTATCTATTACTACAAGCTCAATTTCATTTTTCTTAATTTCTTCACCCTTTATAGCCTCTTTCAGAGCCTTTATTGCCAATTTTATAGCTTCTCTCAAATTCATCCCTTCTTTAAAACCTTCTTCTAATACTTTATTTGCTTTATCTGCATTTTTTCCTATAGCTATCGCTCTAAATGAGAAATACATTCCGGACGGTTCTAATAAATAGAGATATGGTTTATCTTCATAACTAGCAAGTAACATAGCAACTCCAAAAGGTCTTAAGCCTCCGTATTGTGTAAAAACTTGCATATAATCTCCTAAATCTTTAACAAGTTTTTCTATAGATATCTTCTCACCATATATTGCTTTATGGTTTAATGCCATTTCCCTTGCGACGTTTACTAAAACTCTTCCATCGCTTAGGTAACCAGTTATCCCACAGCCTATGTTTGATTCTATTTTATATATCTTTTGCACACTTTCCAATATAAGCAATTTACCATAAGGATTCTTCTTTATAGCCATTAAAATTACACCATCTTTGTATATCACACCTATAACGGGTGTTCCACTAGAAGCAGCTTCTTTTGCATATTCTACTTGAATAAGCCTGCCATCTGGGCTGAATATAATAGTGGCTCTATCATAACCCAGTGCTTCAGGTAGCATTTTCTTTTATTAGTAATCTTGCCTTTTTAATTGTACCCACAGTATCTATAAAGATAATATCTTCCAAAAAATTATAAAAGAGTTTCATCACTCCTATTGCGAACTTTAAGTGATTTATATAAGTGTGGTTTACCCTTATTATTAGAAATATATTATCTTTTTGTTTTTTCTTATCAATTATTTTGATTTTTGCCTTGCTTAGCTCTAAAATACCAAAAATTTCTTTAAATGTATTTTTCAGTAATTCTTCAAAGTCTATATCTTTTTTTACCAATATGCTTACTACTAGATATCTTTCTTTGTCTTTTATTTCAATTATTCTACTCATTTTTAATAATTTCAACGCCAGGAAGTATAATATTATCTCTATTTTCTTCACGATATTTAATTGCATTAAATATTTCAGAAAATTTCTTTTTACAAATTCCTCTATCTATTCCATTCAACTCACAAAAAGATAATAAAACTTCACTATGCAGAATGTTTTCTAATTTTCTAAATCCCAAAATAAAGTAAAGATCATATTTCTTTATTAACTTCATGATCTTAAAGATGAAATTTAATCTTTTTGTATCTTTTTTTATTATGCTTTCAACAATTTCATCAATAAAGATCAGTAAAGAGACTCTATTTTCCTTCATATATTTAATCATTGTGTAAGAAGGAAAATAATCCTCTAAATGAATGAAATCTGCCAAACCCATTTTACATATATTTACCCCAACTTTTAATTCATTTGTAAATGCTGTTATTATACCTTTATTTAATTTTTTCAATTTTTTAAGTTCTTTCAATTTTTTTACATACATATAAATTCCTTTAAGAACTAGAATATCATCTATTTTTTCAGAAATTTTTTCTTTTTCTCCTATTTTATCTTTTATAATAAAAATACCCTCAAAACCATAATTCTTTAACTTTTTACATATTTTCTCTGGGAGCGTATCGATATTTGATAGAACTAGTGTGTACATTAATGATCATAACTCTTTTATTGGATCTAAAATTTTAACATAAGCTATGGCAGAAGTAATAGGTCTACATCCAGTTGTAAAGGCAAGATTATATGATAATGTATGGGTATGTAAGAGGTGTAAAAGGAAGATAAGATATGGAAAAAAGACTGGTAGACCTATATGTAGATATTGCAAAAGAAAAGATTTAAGGAAGAAACATGCAATGGCTAGAAAGTAGTATATATGATATTCTCGCGGTTCTATGCTTTTATTTGATAATCGCTTCATTTATAATTTACAAACGTAGTAAGAAGGAATTATATTTCCAATCCGGAGCTTTTCTTGTAAGAAGTAAGCTGATAGAGAATTTGATAGATAAGTTGGCATATATAGCAAAGAACAATTTATTTATGATGCTATTTGTATTTACATGTGTTTGTATATTTCCCTATATTTTCCAAACAATCGAATATATCTTTTATTCCATAACATTCAAAATTTTAGGTATAATAAAGCAACCTATTGTATCTATTGTTATACCAGGACTCACAAAAGTAGGGTATGTTAAACTACCTTTTCTGGAAGGTATATTAAGTATATTTATTTTGGCGATAATACATGAAGTATCTCATGGTATTATTGCAAAAAGATATAATTTAAAGATTAGAAAGGCAGGATTTGGTTTATTTGTATTTATTCCTCTTGCATATGTAGACATTGACGATAAGGAATTGAAAAAAATAGATATAAAAGATAGAATAAAAATATATTTTGCAGGGTCTGCTGCAAATATTGTATTTGCAATTTTTTTATCCTTTATTTTGTCGTTTACATTTTACCCTTTTTTTAACCATGCTATAAAGGAGAGATATGTTAAGATTATGAGTGTAGATGAGGGATCACCGGCTTATTATTTTGGTCTTAGTGAGGGAGAAATCATAAGAGAAATAAATAATAAGAAAATAATGAGTATAAGAGATCTTATAAGTGTATTTAATGAATTTAAACCCGGAGATATAATATATTTGAAAACTGATAAAGGTAATTACACTATAGCGCTTGCGAATAGGAATGGCAAAAGTTATCTTGGAATAAGAGTTAAAGAAGAGTTTATACTAAGGTATAGTCCATATATTAATCATTTACTTATGTTTATGAGTTCATTTTTCTATTGGCTAATTTTCTTAAATTTCAATATAGGAGTAGTGAATCTATTCCCTATTTTTATTACAGATGGTGGCAAAATTATACTTGAATTATTTGAAGACTTGAAAAAGAGAAAAATAGGAATTCTTATCAATAGTTTTGGTTTAGTTTTATTATTATTTGCTATTTTAGTTTCCTATGTGATATAGAGAAAATTTTGATCGAGAATTCTTTAGTAATTTCTTTATATCTAACATAAAAATGCGAATATGCTTAAAGATCCCTTAAAATAAATAATATTTACTTTTTTTATTATTACAAATTTTAAGATCAAAAACAAATGGGCGACTACATAGGAGTCGATTTGGGTGTAAGAAAGAGTGGTGTGTGTATAATAAAGTCGAGAAATATAGAATTCCATTACATATCTTTTAAAGAACTGATTGAAATTCTTTCTAATATTAGCAAAGACAGTATTATATGCGTGGATGCACCACTTACTTACGGGAAAAAATATAGAGATTGCGATTTGGCAATAAAATGGGCTAAACCAATGCCTCTGAATTTACCTGGTATGAGAAAACTTATACAAATTGGTATGGAGTTAAGGAAGTATTTTGAAAATGAATTTACTGTTATAGAAAGTTTTACAAGAGGAATAAAATTGAGATTGGGATTTAATATAGAAAATTTTTTAGGCAAAGGATTAAAAAATAGAATAAATATTCATGAATTGGATAGCTTATATTTAGCTTTTAACTCCTACCTATATAGCAAAGATCTTTGTGAAGGATTTGGTAAAGAATGCAAAATATTTTTACCTAAATCTTATTCTCAAGATTTTTACATAAATATGCTTAAAAAAATGATTAAAGAGAAGAAATTAAAAGATTATTTTATAGAATTATAAATATTCCTTTGCAAAGATAAGTAAATTTTCAAATATTTTACTTCTAGTTTCCAATCTTACCCTAGACCTTTTATCATAGAATGTAACTTCATGTAATGGTAAATCAGAAGGTGTTACTAATCCTACATACTCTTTTTTGAAGTAATTGCATACTTTATAAAATGTTGCCAATTCTAGATCAATTGTTTTTATCCCTATTGCTTGTAGATAAGATAAATATTCTCTCGACTCTATTCCTAGGATGCAGGGCAAGCTGGCGTGGATTTCATTAAATACTCTTAAATCTTTTTTATTTTCTTCAAATAATTCAAATATTTTTTTATGGAAATTTTCTTCTGCAATTGGCAGATGATCAAGTGGTATTATAAATTGAATGCTTGCATCAAATGATACCGCATATTTTGGAATATTTACAGATGCAAAATCAATTTTTTTATCTAAAGAAGCACATGTACCATAAAATATCAATTTTTTAATTTCCGAACTGCATAGTATTACAATAAATTCGTATGCCATCATAGAAGTTGGTAGAACAAATGTTAAAATTACTTTATTTTTACCAAGATCTATTATTAGATTATTTTGGTTAATTACATCCCAATATTGCTTGCAAATTTTCTCTATTTTTCCATACTTCTTTATAGTTTTCTCATAATTCTCACCGAAGATTCTTTTAAATGGTATAGGGGTAACAATTGCTAAATCAATTGTATCCAAAGTCTCTTTTTCAACTCCTATCATATCTAAGAATATTCTTTTATCGCCCCCTTCAAGCATATCTTTATACATTTTTTTCTTTAAAGTGGACTAATTTTATAACAAAGTTTAAAAATTTTAAAATTTGCTGCAAGAAATGTTAAAGAAGGTCTAAGTGCGCCGGCCGGGATTTGAACCCGGGTCACGGGCGTGGCAGGCCCGCATTCTACCAGGCTAAACTACCGGCGCTTATTATAATCTAGTTTATTACCAATGCTCAAATAAACATTAGAATATTTCTGAGATGGTTTTGTGTTCAAATCTCCCACTCTTCCTAAAGAAAAGTATTAATAAACATTCAATTGGATTTTATTATGCTTCCAAAAATATTATGGCATATCTCATTAAGAGAAGAGAATTCTGAGTGGGAAGCAGAATATATTAATACAATAATTAAACATTTTGAAAGGAAATTTAAGGAAAAATATGTGAAAATTTTAGACTTAGGATGTGGGAATGGGAGATTACATCCTTTCTTAAATAATTTTG
>CAYMVK010000018.1:0-327 GCA_964394105.1 Candidatus Woesearchaeota archaeon
CAAGAGAATATACAAATAAATTCAAAAGTATAGAACCAATAAAACACTTGCTGAAATTCTTTGTAAAAAATATTGAAGGAAAAAGAATTTTAGATGCTGGTTGTGGGCATGGAAGAGATTGTAAATATTTTTCCGAATTGGGATTTGAGGTCTATGGAATAGATTTGTCTGAAAAACTTTTAGAGATTGCGAAAAAGAATGCACCAGGAGCAAAGTTTTTCAAGATGGATATGAGAAAATTAGAATTTCCGGACGAATTCTTTGATGGTATATGGTGTTGTGCCTCTTTTCTGCATATTCCTAAAAAAGATGCCGAAAAGACTTTAA
>CAYMVK010000018.1:337-9493 GCA_964394105.1 Candidatus Woesearchaeota archaeon
AGAATTCTATAGAGTGTTGAAAAAAGGTGGTATATTGTTCATAGCTGTTAAGAAAGGAATGGGAGAGAAAATAATAAGAAAAGATCATTACAAAGGTGGAGAAAAGTTCTTTGCTTTCTATACAAAAGATGAGATAGAGCAACTACTAAGAAAAATGAATTTCAAAATAATATTAACAACTATAGACGAAGACGATAGAGGAAATACGTGGATTCAAGTTTTTTGTAAAAAGATTTGATGACAATATTTTTGAATTGAATATACATTTTGAAGTATTATAGTTATGGATAAAGAGCTGATAATATTAATTGGTGGGGAAGCTGGACAGGGAGTTGCAAAAGCTGCTGAAATTTTAGGAAAAATATTTGTAAACTTAGGATATTTCGTTTTTAACTATAGAGATTATCAATCTCTAATTAGAGGTGGTCATAATTACAATGTTTTAAAGATTTCAAATGAATGGGTTGGTTCCCACGAAGAGGAAGGTATAGATTTTATATTAGCTTTAAATCAAGAAACAATAGATTTACATAAAAATAAATTGAAAGAAGATGGAAAAATATTTTGTGATAAAGACATAAAAACTGATAAAAAAATTGAAATAGATGTTAATGATATATTAGAAAAGGCAAAAGCCAAAAGAATAAGTGAAAATATTGTGCTAATATCTGCTCTGTGCAAATATTTGGGAATTGATAAGGAAATTGTAAGAAAAGTCATAAAAGAAGAGCTAAAAGATGAATCTAATGTAAAAATAGTTGAGATTGTTTATAATGAAGTTAGTCTAGGAAAATCCAATAAAAAGATTGAGAACATTAAGAAAAAAAGTATGTATTTTTTCAATGGATCTGAAGCAATTGCTTTGGGTGCAATTGCAGCAGGATTAGATTTATACATTGCATATCCTATGACACCTGCAACACCTGTTCTACACATACTTGCAAATTTGCAAGAGAAATTTAACATAAGAGTATATCAGCCTGAAAATGAGATTGCTGTTGCCAATATAGCATTGGGTGCTTCATATGCAGGAGCAAAAGTAATGGTAGGAACTTCTGGGGGAGGATTTGCATTAATGGGTGAAGCGTTAAGTCTTCAAGGCATAAGTGAAATTCCTTTAGTCGTTTATCTCTCTCAAAGATATGCACCTGCTACAGGAATTCCAACATATACAGCACAAGGTGATCTAAAGTTTGCATTAAACGTTGGTCATGGAGAATTTCCAAGAGTTGTAGTTGCACCTGGAGATGCGATGGAAGCATTTAGAAGGACAATAGAAGCCTTCTATTTGTCTTATAAGTATAGAGTATTGTCCATCATTCTTGGAGATAAACACCTAGCAGAATCTCACTTCACATATGATAAAATAGAATGCCTGCCAAATTTTGTCAGTTCAGAAAGATTTATAGAATTGAATCCAGGAATTCCTTATTTCACTTACAAGCTAACAGACACAGGAATTTCTCCAAGAGCAGTTCCTGGGATAAAAAATGAAATAGTAGTGAAAGCAACATCCTATGAACATGATGAATATGGAATAACAACAGAAGATGGAGATTGGGCATGCAAAATGAATTTAAAGAGATGGAAAAAATATAAAGTAATGAAAGAAGAGATTGAGAAAATGGAACCTTTCAAGATTTATGGAAAAGGTAATAAATTGATCGTATCTTGGGGATCTACAAAAGGTGCAATAATAGATGCTTTAAAAGAACTAAATAATTATAGTTTTCTTCAAATAATTTATTTATCCCCATTCTCATCAAAAATAAAGGAAATTTTGAAAAATTTTGATGAAATTATTCTTGTGGAAAACAATGTTACTGGATTGTTAGGAAAAGTGATAAGAGAAAATACTGGAATAAAAATTGAGAAAAGAATTTTGAAATGTGATGCAAGACCATTTACATCTAAATATTTAATAAAAGAAATAAGAAAATGGGAGAGATAAAATTAGATACATATGCAAAGAAGACTTGGTGTCCTGGTTGTACAAATCATGCGGTATTAGCTGCATTTAAGAATGCAATTAAAGAGCTAATAGAAGAAGGTTTTGCAGAAAAGAAAGATTTTGTAATAACTACTGGAATTGGTTGCCATGGAAAGATGTTTGATTATTTAGATTTGAATGGTTATTATGGATTGCATGGAAGGGCATTATCTTTGGCAATAGGTATAAAATTAGGTAATCCAAAACTTCATCCAATTACTTTTGCTGGTGATGGAGATATGTATGCAGAAGGTTTAGATCACTTTATCCATACATGCAGATCTAATCCAGATGTAACTTTAATAGTTCATAACAATCAAGTTTTTGCATTAACTACTGGTCAACATACTCCAACAACTGAAAAAGGGTTTAAATCTAAATCTTTGGGAAGAGTAACATTTGAAAAGTCTTTGAATCCCATCGCATTAGCCCTAATATCAGGTTGTACATTTGTTGCAAGAGGATTTGCATTAGATATTAATCACTTGAAATACTTGATAAAAGAGGCAATAAAACATAAAGGATTTGGATTTATTGATGTCTTACAACCATGTATAACGTTTCATAACACTATAGATTATTTCAGGAAAAGAGTTTATAAATTGGAAGAAATAAGCCATAATTATAGGGATTTCAAAGAAGCATTAAAGAAAGCTTTGGAATGGAACTATCAGCTAGATGAAAATGCAAAAATTGCGATAGGAATCTTCTATAAAGAAGAAAGAGAGACATTAGAAGAAAACCTAAATTGCAAGGAATGGTATAAAATACGTAGAGCTTTAAATATTAATGTGTTGGATATGTTTAAAATATAGTAAAAACAGATTTGAGGAAATTTTTATATTTTCTCTTTATCTCTCTCCATCAGAACAAGGTGGTGTTAGAAAGAAAAGTAAAGTTAATATATATACATGATCTCAAACCGCATGAGTCTGTTTGCCCTATACGTTTTTATGAAATGCTAAAAGATATAAAAAGTAGGGGAATATTAGATTATCCACTGATAGTCGAGAAAAATTCATATGTAATTTTAGATGGGACCCATAGATATAATGTTTTAAAAGTCCTAAAAGCAGATTTTGTGCCATGTTATTTAGTAGATTATAAAGATGTTAACTTACTTACTTGGGTAAGAAGAGTCTCTCTTGATGCAAATACAATACTAAATATTTTGGAAAAATATGGATTTCGAGAAACTTTCTCTAACAATTATTCTTTCAAAATAGTATATAAAAATAAGACATATAATTATAGAGAAAGAGGTTTAAGAGATGATTTATTAAAATTACAAAATATTATTAGAGATTATATTATTTCCTATGTGCCATTAGACAAATTCGAGGAATCTTTTTCTGAAAACTATGTATATATAGTCCCAAAAATCCCTACAAAGAAAGAAATAATAAATAATGCCCTTAGAAACAGATTATATCCTCCAAAAACTACAAGACATATTGTGAAAGAAGAATTACCGAAGATAAACATTAGCTTAAATGAGTTAAAGTAAATTTATATAATACCTTTTTGAACTCTTAAGACTTTCATAAAAATTAGAGATTAAAAAGAAATTTTGAAAAAATAATATATTTCTACAAAATTAACTAAAAATATTTTAAATAAATAAAAAACCGCAAAAAAATAAATATGAGGCTAACTAGGAATTGAGAACATTAAATATAGACTAAAGTAATGGTTTATTTGAACAACATTCTAGGCCTCTTAAATTTAATTTTTCCTTTTCTGTTTTTATTCTTTAATATAAAAGATGACAAAACTACTGAGAATTATTGAATATGTTTATGTCGATTCTAAATTGAAAGAAATAAATAGTGCAACAATTGATTTAGAATCGAATTCAATAATTTACATAGCAGATAATAAATATTTAATAAATCTTTTAGAAAAGAAAAAAGACATAATGAAAAGATTGTATAAGAAGCACTTAAGGAAATATGGAATTAAAGAAATTGATTTAGAAGAATTACCTTATCCTGAAAGGAAAAAGGGGAAAGATTTTGAAAATTATACTGAAAAGTATTTACAAGAAGAAATATTGATGAGTGGTTGTAAAACTTTTATTGATGAATATGCATCAGCTTCAGAAAATATTTTGATATCTGATATAAATAAGGAATTTGATAGAAATACTTATATTAACATAATTTATCCACATGGAAAATCATGCAATATATATACAAGCATAGATAAAATAAAAGAAGCTATAGAAAAACTTTTAGAAAAAGGTAAAAAAGAATTATCTATTATTACAAAAGTCTATCTCAATGAAGATTTAGAGATTATAAAAATAGAAAGTGAATTAAAGTAAGTCATAAAAAATTTCCAAATATTTATTGGCAACAGATTCCCAAGAGTGATTCTTCTTTACTATTTCATAACCACCTTTAGCAGGGTGATCTTTATCAAAAGTTTCTTCTAAAGCCTTTAGTATATACTCTTTTGTAAAATCTTGAATAAGATAAAACAAGTGTTTATAATTCTCCATAAAATCTGTAAGCACTGTTTTAGGAAGGACTATTGTATTTTCTGTAGCCAATGCTTCTAATATTGTCATAGATAAACCCTTTAGTTTGTGAGGCAATACTATTACATCTATATTTTTAACATAATAAGCCAACTTCTCTTCATCAACTATAGGTCCCAAGTAAATTATATTATGTTTTTTAAGGGCATATAAGTTCTTATCTCCTATATAAGGACCTATTAACAATAACACACTTTCTTTTTTATGTTTAAATTTTTTCCATGCATCTATTAGCTCAAAAACACCTTTTTCTGGAGCTATTCTGCCAAAATATAAATATACCCTCTTAACATTATATTTCTCCTTCAATTCTTCTTTATATTTATTAAACGGATTAAAATATTTTGTATCTACTCCGTTGGGAATTACAACTGCTTTTTTTCTATAATCAGATTTGATATATTTTAAAAAATTGAGCTGAGAGTATGTAGAAAAAATGATTTTATCATAATCCTTAAACATTTTATTTGTCATAATCCTAAGTGCATAATCCCAAATATTCCATACCAAATCTTCTAACTCCTTTCCCTTTATTTCTGCCGGAGCTAAATGATGAGTTACAACAATAGGTTTTTTTACATATTTTCTTAAGAAAAGCATTGCAGGAACTCCTACTGGAAAGTGCAGATGGACCAAGTCGTATTTATTAAATATTTTGGCCAATTTTTCAGGATGAAAGCATAGATAAGCTGTATACTTAAGATTCTTGTATCCTACCCTCCTTATATATCCAAAACCTAGAGGTTTAGAGCTAGCAACAGGGTATTTAGGATCTTTACCTAGAACAAAAATATCATATTTTATTTTATCACTTCTCGTCAAAACTTCATCTACCTTATAAGCTCTCTTTTCCATCCCTCCAAAAATATATTTCTGAGGAATTAGAGGAGGTACAAGAGTAACTATATGAGGTTTCTCCATTACTTTACTCCTAGCGTATATGTTCTATATATTTGTAAGCCCTTGTTCCTGACTGTTAAGTTAATGTGACTTAGCATACTCACCCCATAATAGGATAACATATCTCTAGTTATCCCATTATGGGGTGTTAATAGACATGTTTAACAAGAGTGACTAACCTCTGCGAGTTTACCATAATGATATGAAGTTAGTAATAAGTGATGGAATACCCTAGATCAAAGTGTTGAAAGTTATATTCATCAGGTTGTGGTTTATTATGTTGGGGTATAATTAGGATAAGTCATACATTAAAATACCCCACAATGAGGTGATAACTATAACTATAAAAAGTTTACTATTTATTTTAACGGAGACTATCTTTTGGATGAGGTAGATTACTCTAAAGCAAGAAGATATTAACGACCACTACTGAGACTGATTTTTATCCTCAGTTTTTTGTGTAGTCTTTTGTCGTTTAGCTCTTTTGCCCCTATCTCCAAGTAGTTTATTTACTTTATCTTGATCTTTTATAAAGAAGAATACTTTCTTATTTTCTACTTTTTTATCCAATAAACCCATTAAGAATAACTTGTTTAAGCGCAAAGATGCTGTACTCCTACTTATATTCATTTTTTTTGCTACTTCCTCCGCCGTCATCATCCCACATTGGGATAATAATCGCAATGTCTGTTTATCTCTTACAGTAAGTTTAATTTCCTCTTTTCCTTTAGTAAGAATTCTATATATCTCATCTAGCAGTACTAATTTCTCTAATTTTCTATCTATGTCTTTGAGTGCCTTGTAAATTGATGTCAATAGCTGATCGTTGATTATCTTAAACTGAGAAAAAGGGTGAGCTTTAACTCGCATTAAGAGCTCCTCCCAGTCCCTCACCTGTTGTTCAACTTGTTCAACTTTAGCAGATGTATCCTGTTGATCAGTCTGTTTAACACTTTCGCTCAACTGTTGGTGTTTTTTCTTCTTTTTCTTGAACAGTTTTAGTAATAAGTTTAACATGTTATACTAATATGTTAAATAGTATGTCAACATAATTAAATATTTTTGTTCTTATACAAAAAGACTTGTTGAAAGTTAAATAAACTGTTGAAATGGTGGTGTAAACAGTTGAAACAGAAAAAATCAACAATGTATTTAAAGAAGATAGTTACCACAAATAAGTAATATTATCCTTTGGTATATGAATAAATATATAGTTAAAAAAAGATATAAATCTAAATATATAAAAAAGTATATAAAAGGAAGAAATCTGTCTATAATGTGAGAGTTCAAGCCCTCTCTTTTTAAATAAAAGAAAGGCCTATTAGTTACGCATGACAAAAATTGTGAGAGAAAATAGTGTAGTGAAATTTAGATATACACTAAAATTGGAAGATGGAACAATAATTGATAAAGATACTGTTGAAGAAAACATAAATGATGAAAGTATAATAGAAGGAATAAGAGAAGCACTTCTTGGAATGAAAGAAGGAGAAAAAAAAGAGATAGTAATCTCACCTGAAAAAGGTTTTGGTTATAGAGACGAAAACTTAGTATTAAAAGTTCCTAAGGACATATTCCCGCCAGATATGACTCTTGAAGTAGGAGGTATTATAGATATCGTAGATGAAGATGGTTCTATTTATAGCGCAATTGTGAAAGAGTTAGGAGAAAATTATGTAATATTAGATTTTAATCATCCATTAGCAGGGAAAAAACTCGTTGCTGAATTAGAAGTAATTAGTATTCAATAATTTAACGATTCTTTTTTCTTTCTTTATACAAAACAATTACTCTACCACGAACATCTGCTATTTTTATTGATCTATCTAGTATAGAGACTTTCATCATTAGTTCGGATAATATGTCACCTAAATCTTTGCCATAAATAGCTGATTTCAAAAATCTAATTTTTACTGTACCTTTTTTATCTAAATTTTTTATGATTTCTTTCACAACATTTGAATGAATACCTCTCTTACCAATTCTTACATCCACTTTACCTGTTACCATATATTCTTTCGCTTTGCGCCGTGTAGACATATTAGTTATACTGACCTATAAGTAAAAAATAATTTAAAAGAGAATTGTTGTATTAGAGTCAAAACTTATAAGAAACTGTTGAAAGAATTTGTACAAATATTTCAACTGTAATATTAAAAACTACAATAAGTTAGAGTATAGATATCAACAAAAGATAAAATGAGAATTGCAGTAATAAATAGAGAGTTATGTAGAGCTCCAAAGGATTGCAATTACATATGTAAAAAATTTTGTCCTCTAGAAAAGAGTGGAATTACAGTTATTAAAATAAATGAAGAAGATAAGAAACCAAATATTGTAGAAAGTCTATGCAGAGGTTGTGGAATATGTGTTAAAAAATGTCCTTATAATGCAATAAAAATCGTAAACATACCTGACATATTAGGAAAAGATTTAGTCCATTCTTATGGAAGAAATATGTTTAAACTGTTTAGATTACCAATTCCACAGGAAGGATGTGTGTGTATAATAGGGGAAAATGGCTTAGGCAAATCTACATCTCTCAAGATACTCTCAGGCGAGATAATACCTAATTTTGGAAAAGATGAGATAAGCAAGGATGAAGTTATAAAAAAGTTTAGAGGAACTGAGTTACAGAAATACTTTAGCTTATTGTATTCTGGAAAAATCAAAGTCAGTTTTAAAGAACAAAATATAGAAAAATATCGCAATGAGTTAAAAATAAAGAATTTCTTAAAAAAGAGTACAATAGAATATTTTGGTTTTAAAGATATAGAAGATAAGAAATTAAATGAATTAAGTGGAGGAAAATTACAAAAAGTAATAATAGCTAAGAAAATTGAAGAAAATGCAAATTTTTATTTTTTTGATGAACCTACTGCATTTCTAGATATCAAAGAAAGGTTAAATCTTGTTAAAATTTTATCAGAGTTTTCTCAAAATAAGAGAATTATGTTAGTAGATCATGATTTGATGTTTATAGACGCTGTTTCTTCGCTCTCTCATATTCTATATGGAGATCCTGGAATATATGGAGTAGTTTCTTACCCTTTCTCTGCAAAAGAAGGAATAAATCAATTTTTATTAGGTTATATAAAGAGGGAAAATGTTAGGATCCGAGATAAAGAGATACTATTTGAGATCAAAGAACTAGAAAGAGGTGAAAAGACAGAAAAAGTAATTGAATGGAAAAATTTAAAAGCAAAAGTAGGGAATTTTGAACTTTACGCAAAGTACGGAGAAATTTATAATAAAGAGATTATAGGTGTTATTGGAGAAAATTCTATAGGAAAAACAACATTTGCAAGGGTATTAGCAGGTGAAATAGACAAAATATCAGGAGAGATAAGTAGAAATATAAAGATAGCCTACAAACCACAATATATTTACGCAGACAGTGAGAAACTTGTTGAAGAAGTCATAAAAGATATAGGCAAAGAAAAAATACATATGGATTTCTACAAAAACCATCTCATAAATGCGTTAGGAATTAAACGATTATACAAAAAAAGGCTTTGTGATTTAAGTGGAGGTGAATTGCAGAAAGTAGCAATAGCAATAACTCTTCTTAGAGATGCTGATTTATACATCTTGGATGAGCCATCTGCATTTTTAGATATAGAAATGAGATTAAGGCTAGGTAAAATTATAAGAGATATTGTAGAAATAGAAAATAGAGCTGCATTAGTCATAGATCACGATTTATTATTTATTAGTATAATTA
>CAYMVK010000019.1:0-4618 GCA_964394105.1 Candidatus Woesearchaeota archaeon
TTTTTAAATATTGCACATGAAATTGAGATAAGTCTACAACATTTTTGGCGTCTCTCGGATCCTCAATTTCTAATACTGGAACGATTTCTATCTTTACATCTTTATGATATATGGCATAATAATCCCTCGATCCTCTTATTTTTTCATATTTTTTGAATTCTTTCTTTATAACTTTCTCAAGATCTTTCATTTTATCTTCTGTTTTGAATAATACATGAATATCTATCTCTTTTTCTCCTTTTAAGAAAGTGCCTCGAGATACACTTCCACCGATACTACAGGAGAAGTATTTCTCTAACCTCTCTTTGACACTTTTCGCAATTGTTAACATACTCTCAACTTCTTTTTTTGAAGGTACGTATATATCAATCGCTTTTTTTATTACCTCTTCTATCTTTTCTTCTGCTATCATATGCTTATTCTAGAAGAGATTGAAATATTTTTTACATTTGGGTAATTCATCATACTCTATAAAGATGAAGGATATAAATGAAATTATAGAAGAATATAAAAATAAAGCTAAGAAATTACAAGAGGAAGGTAAATTGGCTGGCTTCTTTTGGAAACCAAACTTAATAGTTGGGATTTGGGTTAAAGGAGAAGCTTTTTATGATGTTGTTTATAAATGCCCAAATTGTGGTTATATAGGATCAATAAAAATAGATGCAAAGCCCAAGACAGTTGATATAATTTGTGGGAAGTGCGGAGCTCTTGTATGGAAAAAGATAAGACCTTTTAGGACGAGAAGAGCTTAGCTTACCAGGGTTTTCCAGTAATGCCTCTCTTCTTTGCACATCTTAGACAAAGATAGAATTTAAGACCTCTTTTTCTAATAACTCTTACTTTTGTTCGAGATACTACCCTTCCACAAAAAGAACATCTATAAGATCCTTTATCTCCTCGCCTCTTCCATTTGTATCCAACTTCAGGTCTTGTCTTTCCTTTTTTCTTTTTCTTACCCATGCTATAATCACTTTTTAGATACATCTTTTAATATATAACTTTTGAGCAATTCCTTTTCTATGAAATGCAACTTAGCTGGAACTACAATAGTATGAGGAGGATCTCCAAAGTCTATTTTCATTATGTCTTTTACTTTTCCATAAACTATTTTTTGATTATTAGAACCATATCTTGATATAACTAGGATTTTGGTATCTTCATTGAATAATTCTTTTTTATTTCTTTTCTTAGCTATGTTTAATAATATTTCTAGAGCTTTACTGACACTTAGGAATTCTTCTTCAGTAGCTTCTAACAAAAATATTGTATGAGCATTTATTTCCTTATTTTCTTCTAATATATCGAAGAAAGATTCTGGTTTATAGTTTTCTCTTTCTATAGGTATAGTTGCTATTTTTCCTATTTTATATGCTGATAATCCTAAACCTGAAATAGCGTTAACGATGCTGGCATTATGTACTATTTTGTATTTTACACCTCTTTTGATACATTCATGGATAAAAGATATATGAGTAGTTGCTATTGTGGGATCTCCATATATTAGAATAGATATATCTTTTTTTCTTGCTTCTTCAACAATTTCTTCTAATTTATCTTCTAAAATACTTCTATTCGCTAAAATAATATCTTTTTCTATAAATTCTCTTAGAGCTTTTACTACATAATCTTTAATAGGGGTTGTATATACGTCTAAAAAAATTTTATCCGATTTTTTTAGATATTTAAGGCTTTCTTGGGTAATTGAAGATGGAGGATTTAAACCCAATCCTATTAAGTAGAGCATTTTTATAAAGTAGTAAATATGAATCAACAAATACTTTTAACTTTCATTAATTCTATTTTTGATAGCGTATTTTTAATTTTTCTTACTATAGCATCTTTCCAGGATTTAAAGTCAAAAACTACAGATGATTTTATTGTATATGGATATTTAGCTCTGACTACCATATATTTCGCTATATATATTTATTTATATATAGAAAAGTTATCTTTGACATTTATATTAGAAAAAATTTTGTTAATAACCTTAGCACTTATTTTTTCTTTATTAAAATTATGGGGAGAAGCAGATTTTTATTTTTTCATTTCTTTTGCATTTAGGTTCACTAATTTATTAAAATTACTGCTTCTGTTTATAATCTCATCGTCAATAGTATTTTATTTTAATGCTATTTATATTGTGGTCTTTGAAAAGAAGAAAATATTTGACAAATCCATTAAATTTAAAAATTTCCCTTATATATTACCTTTCTTCTTACCTATTTTTATTCTATTCTTTGCAAACTTAGAATTTATCTTAAAATTATGTTTATTTAATATACTTTTAATAATACCTTGTTTGATTTATTATAATTGGCTAGAAGAGAAATCAATTATAGAGAAAAAAATTGATGAGTTGATTCCCGGGGATTGGGTAATAGATAATTATAAAGTAGATCAAAATATTTTCGGTATAACTACTAAAGGAATAAAAAAATTGAAGGAGATGGGTATTGAGAGAGTTAGAGTTAGGGAAGGTATAGCTATGCTACCTTCTTTTTTACTAACATATGTTCTTTATTTGGTTTTGCCAGATTACCTATTCGTACCTTTCTAGAATATTTATGTGAAATTAGAAATTTTTGTCAGAGGCTACCCTGTTCATCATCTTTCAGGGGGTGTCCACTTTCATCACAGATGATATAGTGAAAAGGTTTGAATAAAATAAAAAACTAGATCTAGTAATGGGCCTATTTGGTAGATGGCTAGTAAAGATAAAATACAATAGATTGAGGAAAATATGTTCTAGTTTACCTCCTAAAATAGAACTCGTAGAAAGAAGATTGATGATCTATTTTAATAACCCATTTACATTAGAAATTGATCTTGAGAAAAGAATTCTTGATAAAATAGGTCTATATTTGGATCTAATAGAACAAATTGTTACTCCACAACAAACAAAGAGTCTTTATATCTCTCTTATAAATAGTAGAATTACAGATCAAGATAGGAAGGAGGTATTTCATGATTATAAGATATTTTGTGAATTTTTCTCAAACATATGGGTATATATAAGCAAAGGAGATTTGCTTAATGCAATTTGTATTAGTTATTCCCTTCTTAATAAATTGGAAGAGAGATGGACTAATATTCTCAAAAAATTTTTGAAAAAAGAAGAAAAAATAAAAAAGACAAAGGATACATATATTCTATGAATATAATTATATTTAAGAAAAATGGATTGGGGAGATATAGAAATATTAGTTAGAAAAGAAGGTGATACAAATCCTAATTTTGGGAAAAGACCAGAAGATAGAAATATAGAAGAACTTCTGAATGCATGTTTTGTAAATATAGATAAACCCAGGGGCCCTACTTCCCATCAAGTGACTTATTGGGTTAAATATATTTTGGGAGTCAAAAAAGTGGGACATGCAGGCACTTTGGATCCAAAAGTTACAGGCGTATTACCTATAGCTATAAACCGGGCAACAAAATTATTAGAATATTTGCAGAAGAAGTCTGTTAAGGAATATATAGCTATAATGCATCTCCATAAAGATGTAAGTTATGAGGAAGTAAAAAACGCTCTTTTAAGTTTTGTTGGTGAGATTTGGCAGCTACCTCCGGTAAGAAGTGCTGTGAAAAGAGTTTGGAGGAAGAGAAAAATCTATGATATAAAAGTACTTGAAGCAGAAGGTAGAGACATCCTTCTTTATTTCAAAGTCGAATCTGGTGTATATATAAGAAAATTAATACATGATATAGGACAATATTTAAAAATAGGCGCTCATATGACCAATCTCAGAAGAATTGCTGTGGATGGTTTCAAAGAAGATAGTGTAGTGACACTTCATGATTTAGAAGCAGCAATGTATTTATGGAAATATGAAAATGATGATAAACTATTAAAGAGATTCCTTATTCCAGTTGAATTTATGTGTAAATTCATGAAAAAAGTATGGATTTTTGATAATGCCGTAGCAAATGTAGTTCTAGGAGCCCCTTTATATGTGACAGGTATTTCAAAAATTGAGAAAGGTATAGAGAGAGGCGATATAGTTGCAATAATGAGTTTAAAAGATGAATTAGTGGCTATAGGAAGGGCCATGATGACTTCAAAAGAAATGAAATTAAAGAAAAAAGGTATGGCTGTAAAAACTGATAAAGTTATACTCGACAAGCATCTATACCCTCGTGGGATATAACAAAGTTTAATCCATTATATAGTATCTTTAGTTAATGAATAAGCAAAAATGAGGTATATAGTGGATCTCAGTGCACTTTCAAATAAAATAATTTCAGAGTTCATAGAAGAAGGAAAAATATGTCCTGGAGATGAAATACTAATTCTTAAAAAAATACATGACAAAATATTCGAAGATGTAAGACAAAAAAAAGAATATGCTATTTTAGCATATGAGGAGATAAATTATCTGAAGAATGTTGCTAGTAAGAGAGGTATATCAGTTAAATTAGTCAATATACCTAAAATAGCAGATATAAATGAATGCATAGTAAAAGTTGCTGAGAAACTAGGGGCAATAGTAATTACTTCAGATCCACTTCTTGCTGAGAAAATAAAGATAATGAATTTAGATGTTATATTTGCAAAGAAAGCTAAAAAATCTTTCGAAGATTTTATAAAAGATATATTTAAAGAAAATGTTATTAC
>CAYMVK010000019.1:4628-9315 GCA_964394105.1 Candidatus Woesearchaeota archaeon
AATTATTCTAGAAAAATTGAGCCTCAAGTTTACTAAAGAAGATATTTTGTCTCTTATAGATGAAATAAGACACAAAGTAACTAAAGAAAGAGAATGGGTAATTGAAAAAGACGAAGAGAATTTCTTTGTTGTTACCTCAGGAGATCTAAGAATAACTATAATTCAACCACCTTTAAGCGACTCTTATGAAATTACAATTGCTAGGAGAGTTGTACAAAAGTCTATATTAGATTATGATCTTCCAGAGAGATTAATAGAGAGACTAAAGAGAAAAAGAGAAGGTATATTGATAGCTGGTCCACCTGGATCTGGTAAATCTACTTTTGCTAGAGCATTGGCGAAATTTTTCAATAGCTTGGGCAAGGTAGTAAAAATTGTTGAGAATCCAAGAGGATGGGCTATAGATAAAGAAATTACTAGGATAGCGGTAGAAAAAGCTAAAGATAAAGTTAAGAATATAAAAGATTATTTATTATTAGCCAGACCAGATTATGTCTTATATGATGAGGTTAGGAGTGAGGAAGATTTTGACTTATTAATAGATTTAAGGCTTGCTGGTGTTGGATTTATTGGTGTAATTCATGGATCTTCTCCTATAGATACTTTACAAAGATTGATCAATCGAGTTGAGGTAGGTACTATTCCAACTATTATAGATACCTTGATATTTCTTGAGAAGGGAGAAGTAAAAGAATTATATTACTTGCAGATGCGTGTAAAAGTTCCTTCTGGATTCCCCTCAGAGAAAGTAGATGTTATGAGACCTGTTGTAGAGGTACGGGATTACTTGACAAATGAACTTAAATATGAAATTTATCAATTTGGTCAAGAGACTACTATTGTACCAGTAGAAAAAGAGAAGAAAATACTTTTAGAAAGAAAAGTAATCAGATTAGAAAGGGAAGGGTCTTTAGAAGAAGTTCTTAAGAAAGTAAAGGACTTATATTTTCCTTCACCTACAGATATCAAAAAAGTGAACAAAATAGTTAAATATATCAAAGAAAAATATTTAGACAAGCATTTTGAGAACATTGTCTGTGGAAGTATTGGTTTAAACACTTGGACTAAAGAACAAGGTATTCCATCAATTGACTTCTTTCTGTTATTTGATAGAAAAGAAAAAGATATAGCTGCGAAGACAGAGAGAGTCATTGCTTCTTATTCAGGTGATTTCTATAATCTAAAAACATCTTTGCGAGGAGATCGTTGGGAATATGAATTTATTATTGAGTATGAAGGAGAAGAAATTACTGTTCATCTTATTCCAGTAAAGAAATATGATAGATATGTAGAGGGTATGAATTCTCTCGATTTACAATATATAAAATATAAATATCTAATGAATAAGTTCCGAGAATTTCCAACAGCAAGGGATTCTATTAGATATTTGAAGTTAATTACTAAAGCTGCCCATGCCAAAGGTGCAAATTCTTATATAGAAGGTTTCTCGACATTTTCTCTAAACGTTATGGCAATATATTACAAAGATTTTGAGACATTGATAAAAAGTATTGTAGAAGAGTTTACACCACCTTTAATAATAGATTTAGAAAGAAAAATAAAAGATATATCAGATCTTGCTAGACATAAATTTGAATGTCGAAATCCATTCCTTTTTATAATAGATCCAGTTAGACCTGGGATTGCAAATGATAAATTATCTACTCAAACTTTAGCAAAATGGTATCTAAGAATGACTCTTTTATATCATTATCCCTCCTCATATTGGTTCATGTATGAGCCTCTACAGTTTTTGCATATTCAAGAGATAGCTAAATTAAGAGGGTGTAATCTTAGCTATAGGAAAGTGAATATAAAGACAAATCCAGAGAAAGTAGTTAGAGGGATTAAAGGAAGGCTAGAGCAAATAAAAAAAGAAGCAGATGCTCAGAATATAGAATTGTATGATTATGGAGTAGTTTTGGAATCAGAAAAGTTGGCATTTGTTTATATTATGTATAGCCCTAAAAATGTAAAAAGAGAAATACTTGGATATCCTTGGAGCCCTGGTATTATCAGTAAAATTGAAAAGATGGTTGAGAGAGAGGATGTAGTTTATGGCCCTTATGTAAATAAAGATGGAAAAGTTTGTTTTGATGTAAGTAAAGAGGTAGGAACAACGAAAATGAAGAAAGTAGTCGAAGATCTCCTAAATAAATATATAATAACATAAAAATGATATTTGGAAAATCTAATTCCAAATTGTTGATTCTTATAATTAGTAAACCAGGCCAAGATATATCTTCCTATCTTGGGGCTTTTCTATTAAGGGTAATACTTAATAATAGAAGAAAAGGATCTGTACTACTTTTCGATTTTATGCTTAATTTGGATTATTCTAAAATATCTCCCTATTACATAGGAGAGAATTATGTATTAAAAGATGGTAGCTTTGCAGACTTCAGAGCTGGGATTTATGAAAGAATTTCTGGTATATATTTAAGTAAAGAGAATATAATGAGTCTTGGAAGTGTTTTATATGATATACTCAATAAGGAATATGAGGGATATTATTTGGGTTTGTATATTGACTTTAATCATATTTTTGTCCAAGAATTTGAAGAAAAGATAAACAGACTATTAGAGAAATATGATATATTGGTGTTAGATGTTAAGATAAGTAATTTTGTTCATTATTCTTTACTTCAAAATACTCTTGATGTTCTTAAAAAGAAATATAATTTATTTGTTATCTATCCTACATACGTAAAAGATTTTGATCAACTTTCCCTTGAAAACATAGAAAATGAATATCGATCGATAAACAATTATCTTAAACCTGACGCCTACATAGTCTTATCTGCGTATAGTATACCAGAAAGGGTAAAAAGTAAAATAAGAGAATTTATGAATAGAGAAATCTTAGTTTTTGAAGATGTAAATGAAAGACCTTATAATTTATCAGGAGTGGTAGAGAGTTTGATAGGTATTATCAATGAGAGTAGAAATATCAAATTGAAATTTATATTAGATCAATTTTGGCACAGTTATTTTAAACTTATAGAAAATTTACCACTCCTGGACATAGCAATAATAACAAAATATCCGTTCTCAAGAGCTAGTTTGGGTCTAGAGGAAAGTTTATTAATTTCTGCTTATAAGTATGGTTACGGTGTAAATATCTTCTATTTGGATGCAGAATCAATCGAAAAAACATCTTATGAAGAAGTTGAGAAGATTTTAAATAAATTTGATGGTGTTGTGATAGGACATGGATTTGGTGAAACCGGAGTTAGAGGTATGATTAAATCTATAAAAATATGTAGAGAAAATAAAATTCCTTTCTTAGGAGTTGGTTACGGATTTGAATTAGCTGTAATAGAATTTCTTAAAAATGTTATTGGAATAGGAGATGCAAGTTCTGAAGAATGGAGTTTTAGATCAAAAAATAAAGTATTTAAAATAATACCTGGAAGAGAAAAATTAGAAGGATTTGGTGCTGGACTGAGAAGAGGTGAATATAAGATACATATCCTAAAAAATACAATTTTATATGATATCTATAAAAAGACAGTCATTAACGAAAGATTTAAACATAGATATATGTTTGATGAAAATTTCTTAAGTTTTGTTGAAAGAGGTGGGAGTGTGATGAGTGCTTACTCTTTTGAGAATAATAACAAAATCTGGTGCGCTTTCGAACTTCCTAAGAATATGCATCCTTTCTTTATAGCCGTTTTATACTCTCCAGAGCATAACACAAATTTCTATAATAGCCACCCTCTTCTAAATGCGTTTATAAAAGAAATTGTAAAAGAGAATCAGTAAAAATTATTTTTTCTTTTTGCTTTCAGATTTTAATTTGAAATCGCTAGGTATCAATCCAATCTCCTTTAATTTTTTCACAATTTCCTCCTTTTTGGCATTTTTGCTAATATCTATTTTATTAGGCAGAAATTCTAAATGTTTTATATTACATCTTCTTCTTTTTATATTTGGTCCGTCAATCAATACAAAATTCTTATCTATTATATCTAGGATCACACCTAATCTTCCTGCCTCCCTACCTGCAATTTTTCTCACTACTCTTCCGATTTGTATAAGAGGCTCGCCCATACAATCTATTCAATACTATTTCTCTAAAAAGTTTTCTAAGAAACAATCAACTACTTTGAAAGTTTCTTCTTTATCTAAGAATGTAGTGTCTAAGACTAGATGAAAAGGTGATAAATCATCTATATTTATGTTATATAATTTAAGAAATCTTTCCTTGTTTTCTTTATATCTTTCTAGGATTCTTTTCCTAGCTTCTTCTTGGGATATGCCATCTCTTTTAGAAATTCGTCGTGCTGCTTCTTCTAAATCCACTTTTAAATAAATTTTTATCCCTTCTGGAATAATAAAACCCCCTAACCAACTATCTATAACTATGTTTCCTTTTTCTGCTTCCTTTCTTTGTAATTCATCAACTTTTAGATCAATTTCTGGTATTTTCTTAATCTTTCTATGCGCTTCTATAAATTTTTTATAGCTGTGCTTATCTACTACTATATTGTGCTCTGCTGCAATTTTTCTAAATAAATCTCCAGACGAGAGGTATCTTAATTTATATTTTTCAGCTATTTTCTTAGCTAACGTACTTTTACCTGCTCCGGCAAAGCCACTTACTATTACGACTCTTTTAGAACCAAGATATTTCACCATTTCTAATTCTGTGTTTCATAACTCTTCTCATGCACTTAGGGCA